>CAVXOO010000211.1:0-3907 GCA_963762945.1 uncultured Acidobacteriaceae bacterium
CAGCCGTCACACACGACGGAGCCCAACTGGGCGAATTTACAGACCCGTTGAGAGAAAGCGCAGCGGAGAATTTCGCGTTAGCACATGTCAATCAGAGCCATGACAGCAGGGCCTCTTGGGAGATAAGCTGCCGAACACGTCATGGACTTGGATGTGGTTGGGCTTAGCGAAATCACTCGCGGCTTCGTATATGTTGCCACGCAGTTAGGTGGTGGAGTGAAGTCTTGCATCCGGCTTGAATTCCCGTGCTGGGTCCCTGAAGGTCATTGCGGGTTGCCCGCGAAAGACAGTTCGCCAAGCGATAACGGCTCCAGGTCCGCCAGAACCACTTCCACGGCGTAGCTCTGCATGATGTGCTCGACGGTTAGAACCACGCGCAGGCTGCTCTTGTGGCGCACTACGATGCCTTCGAATCCAGTCAATGCGCCCGACCGGATGCGCACGCGCTGGCCGACGGTCAGCAGGCGGTGCGGCTCGACCAATCGCGCCTCGAGCCCCGATCGCAGAGCTAGAATCGTCGCGTCGGGCAGCCAGGCCGGCTCGCCGCCCGTTCCGCCCACCACGCGCAGCGCGCCAGGAACGCCCAGCACCCGGCTGCGTTGGCTGCGCTGTATGTGGATGAACAGGTATCCCGGGAAGAGGGGTAGATCCAGCGTCACCCTCGACCCATCGGCCCATTTGCGTTGCGACTTATACAGGGGAAGATAAAACTCGATCTCTCGCTGGCCCAGATGCTCGGCCACACGCTTCTCATGGCGCGAGGCCGTGTACAGCGCCAACCACCGGCATGCCTCGGCGCCATCGAAGATTGGCTCGATCGGGGAGACTTGAATCGGCGAGTTTCCAATTCCTTGCAAGGCTTCGCCATCCTCACTTGGGTGAGGTATTTTCCACATCTCGCGCCCTCAGAATTACTATCGCGCGGTAAATGAGTCGCAGGTCCTAAGCTAGATGCAAGTGAATCTGCCTGTGAAGCCGACGCTTGAAAGGCAAGAAACAAGTCCCTTTCACCGACTCTTAACATTTACTTCCGGCACGAGCTGAGGGAGATCAACAGTTTTATTGTACTCGTTCGGCTCCTGGAGTCCAACGAGAATGCTGTTGTTGATACCTCTATTGGACTTCCAAAAGAAAGCAATGAGATACTTACTCGCGCGCCTTCATTCACGCTTCAAGAGCAACTCTGCCGGATAACCTATACGATTGGCTAAACACTGCTCGCCTCCTACGATTCACCTAGAGAATCTGGTAGCCTTCTGCGCGAGAATTATAGGAGGATCGCAATGGTGGAAACCGGTCGCCCACCTACACATACTCGCGCGGAACATGGACTACATCTACAAGATGCTATTCGCATAATGCTCACCATTTGGTTGCCAAAACGCGCCACGGGGTAGGAAGGGTGAAGCACCCTTCCTACCCCGTGATCTGTGGCGTCAACTCTCTGCAGATTCCTTTTCCCACGCCTTACCGGGTTAGGCGTTCTTCCTCCTGCCCCGGTAGTAAAATAGGCCTGCCAGTCCAAGTAATCCTGAACCAAGCAGGGAAAGTGATTCCGGCTCGGGGGTGGGAGCAGTGCGCAACTGGGCTAAGGCAAAGCCGTAATCGTCTGTCGAGTTGCTGATAGTAATGGAAGAAATCGGTTGTCCGGGGTCTTCTATCGCAAAGAGGCTTGCCCCGCCCTGTGAGTTCAGATCAAGAGTGATCGAATCGATGAGGGTAAGGCCGCTATCGAACTGTACTGTGATTTTGTCTGTTGGAACATCGTAATTATTCGGCTCGAGTTCAAAACCAACAATGTCGTGGTCGCCGCTGACGTTGATAGTCAAGGACGACATTGGTCCACTATACAGCACATTCGGCGTGGCGCTCTCGACGGCCGGAGGAGTATTCCATGATAACCAGCCGTTCGTTGCACTGGGATCCGCCGTTACATAGTACTCCGTCATTGGTGCACTGAAGCTGAAGGGCCCAAGCGATGAGATAGAATTCCCCGACCCGTCCCCACCGCCCCAGTCAAGAGTTGCCGTCGTGTAAGCTACGTTCGGTTGAACAATGATGGTGTCCGCAAACGCGGGCAACTGAATCGCCAGCAGAGCGGCGAACACTGAGAGTGCAACAATAGCGCTTTTCCGCACAGAATATCCCTCCAAATTTTAATTTCCATCCAAATTCGAACGCCAACCGAACAGTGAGGAGATAACCTCGACTCCACTCTGCCCCCAGCCGGTTCCCCGCAAACTTCCAAGATGAATCCAGGCTACTGGTCGATCGCCGATGTCAACTCCCCAGCGGCCATACGGAAGTTCACATCTGGCCCTCGCCACACACAGACGCCACGAGAGCACAGTCTACGGGCGCTCGACCTTGGTTATGCACGCTTCCTGCCACACTGTTACCTTTTAGAATCATTTACTTGCATGATATATTTTCGGAACTTATGCACCATTTTGCATGGCAAATGAGAAAACTAGTTCTTCAAAATCGAATAGAAGATCCCGCTGAATGTCGCCTTTCCGCTCTTCGAAATCGTCAACATCGTGAGCGGTAGGTGAAGCACAGGCTCTATGAAGCCGGGGAGGTAATTCCTTGGAGGCGAGCGAGCCTTGCCTTCTGAACAAGTTTCCATCGATCGGGCAACCAGGCAGAGAGATCGCCGTGGGGCGTAGCCGGCAGGCTGGTGAGCAGCTGGGTGAGATAGAGCTGGGGATCGATGTCGTGCCGGCGGCAGGTGGAGGTGAGACTGGCGAGGATGGCCGCGGTTCGGCCGCCGCGAGGGTTGCCGACGAAGAGGCTGTTCTTTCTGTTTAGCACCACGCGCTTCATCTCGCGCTCGGAGATATTGTTATCGATGGGCACTGCCCCGTCGAAACAGAACACATTCAGTTCTGCCCACTGGCTGAGTGCGTAGTTGATTGCCTCGGCGATAGGATGCTTGGGCAGCGACTGCTCCTTCCAGGTAAGTAGGTTGTCGCGCAACTGGGCCAGCATCGGCACAGACTGTTGTTGACGCAACTTAAGACGCTCTTTCACGGAAGCATCTTTGGTCAGCTTCTCGACAGCATAGAGAGCGCGCATCATCTCGATGGCTTGGCGCGCGATCTCCGGCGCCGCCTTTTCCGCGTCGACGAATTTCCTCCGCAAGTGAGCCATACATCCGGCGCGCACGATGCCGTTGCCGGCCACTACGCCGTTGTAGCCGCCATAGGCGTCGGCCAGCAGAACCTGGTTGTAATCTTTGAGGAAATACTTCGGTCCATCCCGGCCGCGGCTCAGCGTGAAGTCGAACACGTTGTAAGGATGCGCTGCGTCGCCGACGTAGACCCACATCCGCGCGTTGGAGCATTTTTCCTTGCTCAGCATGGGCATGATGGTGTCGTCGGTGGCCACTACGTGCGAGGCTCGCACTTCATTCGCCATCAACTCATAGAGTGGCTCGACCAGATCGGCTACGTCGCCGCACCAGACCGATTGCGTGGCTCGCGAGATCTGGAAACCCTGCCGCGCGAAGACGTATTCCAACCGATAGAGGGGAAGAAAATCGCCGAATTTGCTGGTCACGATGTGAGCCAGCAGTCCCGGTCCAGCCAGTCCCTTATCGATCGCCGTCTCTGGCTTGGCCGCTGTCTCGATGCGCGGGTTGTCGCCATTCGTTTCGCAAGCCGAGCAGGCGTACTTCTTGCGCACATGATGGATGCGCTCAAAGCGCCCCGGTATGTGCTCGATCTGCCAACTCTCCTCCTGGCCGATCGCCTTACGCTCAACTCCGCAGCAAGGACAAGCCCGTTCTTCTGCGCTCAACTCGTAAACGTGGGTTGTGACCGGGAGGTTGTCGAAGTTGGCCAGATGACGGCGCCCCTTACGCCGCTTCACGCGCCGCAGTTCTTCTTCTGGCGCTGTGTGCGGC
>CAVXOO010000212.1:0-12182 GCA_963762945.1 uncultured Acidobacteriaceae bacterium
CCACGTTCTCGTCTGCATGGCCGATGACCAGTTCATCAGCCGGCTTCGGGCCGATCGTTCTCGCCGACGTCGATGGGGACGGATATCCGGAGATCCTGGTCACTAATAGCAGATTTTCCGCGCTGGGGGGATCTTCCAGAACCGCAACAATTCCGCCAACTTATTCCCCATCGTCTCCATCATTGCGGGCGACGATAACTCCTGCACATTTAGAAACCGATGCTGCCGGACCGGACTCGACCTCGACCTATTACGATCCCGTCGTGCAGGCCTTTCATCGCGATGGCACGCTCGTGAAGTCGTGGCATATCCCCGGCTTGCACGGAGAACAACCCTGGGAGATGGCCAGCCTCGCCGTGGGCGATTTCAATCACGATGGCATTACCGACATTGCGATTTTGGACGGCCTCATCTCCGGCGGCGGAACCAGCGGTTCTATCGACGAAGCCACAATGGAGGTGCTCTCCACAGGCTCGCCATACAATCCAAGCGCGAATGACTGGCCGATGATGAATCACGACGCGTACAACAGCGCGTCCGCGTACCCCCTCACGGTAAATTCTCCCCAGACCAACGCCCCAGCTTTCAGCCAGACCCGGCCATTGGCCATCAACGATACGACACCTGGAGCGGTAATCTACTTGACCACGGACGGAAGCACGCCGACCGTAAATTCAACCGTTTATTGGGGACCGATTACGGTTTCCACGGCGGAAACAATCCGGGCCATGGCTATAGCCAATGGATATAAAGCCAGCGATGTAGTGTCGGCGGCTTACACCACCGACATTCCCACTGCGACGCTGCTGACCATCTCTCCGAACTCGACCTCACTGCTGGCTGCATCGAGCTACACGCTGACAGCCACGGTCACGCCGTCGAGCGGGACCACGGTACCCAGCGGCAGCGTCGTGTTCACCAACGGGTTGACGGCTGGGATCGTGGCTCTGAATGCTTTCGGTGTCGCCACCTATACCACCACCGTGCCAACCGCTTCCGGCGCACTGACCTTGTCGGCTGCTTACCAGGGCTCGCCGGAGTTCTCTTCAAGCACTTCCAATTCGCTCACCGAGAACATCGTCGCCATTCCAGTCGTCACCTGGGCAACGCCTGCGCCGATTACCTACGGTATGCCGCTAGGCGCGACGCAGCTGAACGCCGGCTCGATCGTGGCCGGAACCTTCACCTATTCACCGGCTGCAGGAGCAGTGTTGACCGCCGGACAACAGACGCTGAGTACCACCTTCACGCCCACTGACACAACCGACTACGCGACTGCGACGGCAACCGTGCAGCTAACAGTGAACGAGGCGGCACTTACGGTGACGGCGAACAACGCCTCGATGACCTATGGCGGCGCCACGCCCACGTTGAGCGGAAACCTGACCGGCGTGGTCCCGGGCGACGGCATTACCGCCCGCTACATCAGCACAGCCACATCCAGTTCCATGCCGGGCACTTATCCGATCACCGCAACCCTCAACGACCCCAATAGCAAGCTAAGCAACTACGCGGCGACCTACACGCCAGGCACCCTGACTGTCGGCCAGAGTACGCCGAGCTTCTCGCTGGCAGCTTCTGCCAATTCGACCTTTTTCTCAAATTCCGTCACCTTTACGGCCACCGTTTCCCCAGCAAACGGAACCTCTCCCTCTGCCGCTCCGCCCAGCGGAACCGTGATTTTCTATGACGGGTCAACACAGCTTGTGACGGCAACGATCGCCACAGGCGCCGCTGCCTACACAACCTCCAACCTTGCGGCCGGCGCGCACTCGGTCACTGCTGTCTACTCTGGCGACTCCAATTATGTGGCCCTGACCAGTTCAGGGTTGAGCGAAGTTGTTGAGAACATCGCGGTCGCCCCACCCACGGGAGGCTCCACTTCCGCAACGGTATCGCCGGGAGGCCAGGCGGTCTATTCGCTGGTCTTCAGCCCGCCCAGCGGCGCTACGTTTCCTGCCGCGATTAACTTAGCGGTGACGGGACTGCCCGCGGGGGCTACGGCGACGTTCTCGCCTTCCAGCATTCCGGCCGGCGCAGGTCCAACAACAGTTACGCTCACCGTAACCGTGCCGACCACTGCGGCCATGCAGTTCCAACGCAGCCCACATGGTATGAGCCCATCGCCCTTCGTCCTCGGGTTCATTTTCATTCCCTTCGCGGTCATTCGGCGCAGGCGTCTGCTGCGCCTGGGCAGAGCGGCATGGATGCTCGTGCCCCTGCTCAGTGGTGCAGTATTGATCGCCGGCGTGGGGGGTTGCGGCGGCAGTTCGGGTACACCGACACAGCCGCCGCCACAATCGTACACTCTGACGCTTACAGCGACTTCCGGTTCGTTGCAGAACGCGACAACACTCACACTCACGGTCGAATAACGAGGCGGCCGGGAACCGGCTGATCGGCGATGAAACGCCCTGTGCACGTTGCGGGACGCCCGCTGCCGGCCGAGGATGGTTCAGATCGCGGGTGTATCGCCGGCATGGGAAGATCGAGGGCAGGACAGCGAATCCTCGGCAGAGATCGCCTGCCAAACGAAATCGACGCATTCTTCCGCACTCAGCGATCACCCTCTGGCCGCAAACCCGGCTCCCTTTTTCAATTTGTGAGGTTTGTCTCATCACTCCGCCCGGGATATTGGACACTTGTCTGCTTTCCACTGAGCGTCGGCAGCTGAGTTCAATGATGGTGGGACATTTTGAGTTGGACCGGCGCTGCCATCAAACGCCATCGATTCCAACCAAAATAATGAAGGAGCAAAAGATGGTCTGGAAGAGCACCCAGGTTAAATCCGTACACGGCAACTCGTCCGCAAGCGCACAAATGGCGCCCCAGGTTTCCACCTTTGAAACGGCCTCAGGCGCGGCGTGGCTATTCGCTCATCATTCTGTTATCGGCACGGGAGTTGTCGTGGCCGGCGAGATTTCCGGCAACTCATTGGCTGAGCTCGTTATCGAGGGCACGGTCGAGGGCGACATCACCCTGCCGGGCGCCCGAGTTATCGTCGGTCCCAACGGCCGGAGCGCCTCGAATATCTCCGCCGCTAACGTCGTCCTTTTCGGCAAGGTGGCTGGCACCATCACGGCCACTGACCGGATCGAAATCCCTGCTGGCGGCAGCCTGACCGGCAATGCTAAGGCGCCGCGCATCAAAGTTGAAGATGGCGCATTTGTGGTTGGGAAGGTCCAGGTTTTAAGAGCTCCGGAGATGACGAAACCCGCCGCCGCATCGACTGACATCCGACAGGCCGCCTCGTCCAGCGCTCCGGCCGTCGTTACGTCTCTCAAAAACATTCTGGCTGAAACACCAAGGACGAGCCGCACCGGGTTCACGACTCCCATCCCGATCCCTATTACGGCGCTCAAGCCTTAGCTCGACTCGCAAACGCAAGCTTCGGTTCAGTAGACGCTTGACAACTTTCAAACCGGTGATCTCTCTAGTGCGATGGCGCGCGCAGAGATGAGGGATACGATCGCCGTACCAACAATGTTCCGCCTCAGGAACGGCCGCAACCGCGGATTCCTGCATGCGTAGCACTGTCGATGCTGCACAGGGGATTTGGCGCAATTCGAGAAATCCTCAGGTGACACCGACGCCTGAGTCTGGCCGGTTGAACCAAGGGTAGCTGGACGACGGAATTCTTCGGAGACTGCACCCTGGAAGTGATGTTATGCCGGCGTTCTTATGGCGGGTCGGGTTGCTTGGTTCTTGTACTCACATCCAATAGATAAAACATGAGTTACTGGCATTGCGCGGCGTTCGCCGGATGCTCCCATTGTTTGGCTCAGAGCTAGTTCAAGATCTGATAAGCGGGAAAAGAGCTAAGATATGAGACGCAAGCGTTTTGAAACATTCGAGTCGTCGCCCATTCTGTTTCTGGCGGTCGAAGAACTGAACTTTTGAATGCCTTGAGTTGAACATTTCCACAGAGTGGAGTCGGAAATGAAGAAGCTCGTGGCACTCCTAGCGGCGGGGATTGGAACCGGTCTTACTCTACTAACAACGGCGTGCAGCGCCAGCGTCCATTTCAACACTCTCTACACGATAACGGTCAATTCGACCAATCCTGCGAGCGGTGTCTCGATCGGCGTTACGCAGCCGGATGTCAACAGCGCAGGCGACGGCTCCACAAGCTTCAAACGCACGTACTCAACTGGCACCTCTGTCACGCTCACCACTCCGGCCTCCGCAGGCGGCAACTCCTTTTCTTCCTGGACCGGCTGCACGGCGTCGAGCGGAGAGAGTTGCACGGTAACTGTTTCAGCTAACAGTACGGTTACGGCCGCCTACACCGGAGCTCTAATCACGCCTACTGTGACGGTAACCCCATCCCCCACGAACATCACCACCGCGGAATCGCTCAGTGTAACCATCAGCGCCGGCGGGGACTCGGGCAATCCAGCACCGACCGGCTCCGTAATTCTTTCCAGTGGAACCTATGCTTCTTTGCCGACGGCGCTGACCAGTGGCAGTGCAACCATTACCGTGCCCGCGGGGTCGCTTGCTGTGGGCACCGACACGCTCACGGCGAGATACACCCCGGATACAACCAGCTCGACCACATATGCGAGCGCTTCCGGAACAAGCTCCGTCACCGTGATCGCGGCCACAAGCGGCATTACGGTTAGCATCGACGTCCTGGCCAATCGCCACTCCATCAGTCCATTCATTTACGGTGGCGCGTATCCGCAGGATGCCGCGCACGTGACCGACAGCGGGACAACGTTCGTGCGCTGGGGCGGTGACGCTACGTCAACGTACAACTGGCAGCTCGAAACCAATAACGCCGCCAACGACTACTACTACGAGGACTACACAGCCTCGGGCTTCAGCAACGGAGACGATGCTAGTTCAACGCAGTTCATCACCGACGTTGAGAATGCGGGCAGCCATCCACTCATGACCATGGTGATGCTGCCATGGGTGGCGCAAAGCCCGGAGACCTCGGTCACGCAAGGTGGTACGGACAATTACCACTGGAGCTTTTCCGTCGCCGAATTCGGCACTCAATGCAGCACCGATTATTGGAACAGCGACGCAGGCGATGGCCTTGAAAGCGATTGCTCCACGCCGGTGACGACCAATGACGCGACCACTGCTTACTACCCGCTGCTCGATGACTCGACCCAGAGTTGCACTGCCTCCACGTGCGTCTATCGCAACGCGTGGGCCGCGGCGCTGGCAACTGCCTTCGGCAACGGAAGCTGCTCGATCCCGTATTCGACCATCAGGTCCTGCCACTTTTACGACATGGACAACGAGATCGAGATCTGGGGCAGCACACACCGCGACGTTCATCCGGCTGCCGCGGGCTACGACGAATTGGCTAGCGTGTACCTGGCCGAAGCCGCCAAGCTCAAGACATGGGATCCCCAGGCGGTTCGCTTTGGGCCCGTTACATGCTGCTGGTGGTTCTATTGGAACGGCGCCAACAACAACGACAAGAACGCACATGGCGGCGTGGACTTAGTTCCGTGGTGGCTCAATCAGGTCTATTGGCAGGATCAGATCAATGGCACGCGCACACTCGACGTCTTCGACCTGCACGCCTACCCCGATGCCAACACCAGCGGCCTGAGCCAAGCGCAACTGCGAGCGCTGGCCGTCAACATCTACCGCGATTACTGGGATCCAACCTTCGTAAGCCCGTCAAGCTCCATCGACCAGGTATGGGCCACCTACATCCAGCCCAACAAGACCATTCCCTTCCGCATTCCACGCATGCGGGCGATCGTCAACACGATTTATCCCGGAACCCCGATGAGCTTCACGGAGTGGAGTGCTTCCTTCGCCGGCGAGTCTGACTTCTCAACGGCGCTGGGCGACGCCGACGCCTACGGCATCTTTGGCCGCGAGCGGCTTACCTTCGCCTCGCGCTGGGAAGCACCTGTTCCCACCAATCCAAACTATCTGGCGCTCAAGCTCTACACCAACTACGATGGAGCCCATCACGGCTTCGGCGCCATCTCTGTCTCGGCAATGAACACCGGCAATCCAGCACTCTTCTCCAGCTATGCCGCGCTCGACTCGACCGGCAAAATCCTCGCTATCATGGTGCTCAACAAGGATCCGAACAATACGGCGCAGGTCCAGTTCGATCTTCCCGGATTCAGCGCAACCTCGTTCGTCAGTTATACGCTGGCGTCCTCTGCTTCGAACTCCATCAAGGCGTCTGCTTCGCAGGCGTGGACGTCTTCGCAAAGCTTCGCTCCGTACACAGCCACACTGCTCGTGATTACCGGCGAACCGGCAACGACTCCGGTCACTGATTGGGACCTGAATCCCGACGCGATCATGGTTCCCGCGGGGGGAACAGTCACAATCCAGCCGAAGATCATCAGCGGAAGCGCCAACGTCACGCTCTCTTCCGCTGTCTTCGACAGTTATGAAGGCATCTCAGCCTGCGGCGGAACTCTTGTTTTGACCACTGCTACGCTCACGCCCACCCAGCCTGGCGCAATTACCGTGAACGCAGGCGCCACACCGGGATTTTGCCACTTCACCGTAACCGGAAGCGAGGGAACCGCCGCGCAAACCGAAGGCGGCTGGATCGTGGTGGGCAACCCTCCGGCCACACTAACCCAGACAGGAAGCGGACAGAGCGGCACGCACGGCCAAACGCTGGCCGTGCCACTTACGGTCACGCTTAATCCGGGACAATCCGGAGGCGTCGCGACAGGAGCCAGCATTCTCTTCACAACCAGCGCCGGATCGCTCACGAACGGCAGCAAGAGCGGAACAAGCGTCATTGCGGTGACGAATAGTTCCGGTCTCGCTTCAGTGACGCTCACGCTCCCGGCCTCGACGGGCAATGTCACTGTACAAGCACAAGCGCCTATTGCTCTGGGCGCTGCGGTGGCGCACTTCACCGAAACATCGCAATAGCACCTTAGCAGAAATTTTATGTTTGCGACTTTGCAGCTCCGCATCGCCGGCCAAGTACTCGATTGAATCTGTTGCTGTGATTGACTGTCTCGGCCGAGGCAGCGGCACAGCGTTTTCAAACGGCAGGCAATTGAAGGCGAACACTTCCGTTTACCGTTGCGCTCGCGTGCTCAGCCGCTCATCGCTTTTTGTCATGAACATTGTGAAAATCCTTGCAAAGAAGAAACACGCCGGATGTGTCTTCATCTCGATGCGCGGGCGGAAATCATCGGCTGGTAGACTTAAGGCCTGCTTAAGGTTTCATCGGCCACCATGATCAGGACGAGAATGCCGCGGCGAGCCCGACAACCAGTTCCTGACGTGCCGGATCCGAGGCGAACCGATAGTTTTCAAGTGAACACAAGGAGAAGCGACGTGCGCAAAACCGCAAAGTTCCTGCCGCAAATTCTGATGGCTCTTGCCGCCGCCGTGCTTCCCATCTCCGCCCAGACCAACTGGAAGGTGCTCAACGCATTTCATGTTGGTGGAGACGGCGGTTGGGATTACGTCACGATGGATGCGCCAAATCATCGTGTTTTTGTGACCCGCAGCACGCACACGATTGCCATTGACGAAGAAACCGGCAAGGTGCTGGGCGATATACCCGGCCAGATACGCTCGCATGGCGTGGCTCTGGTTCCGGCGCTCGGGCGGGGATTCATTACGGATGGTGGCGGAGCGGGGGCCATCGTCGTTTTCGATATGAATTCGTATGCCGTGCTTGGCACGATTCCGGCGGTTCCGGACGCCGATGGCATCATCTACGACGAGAAACTCAACCTCGTACTGGCCGTTTCCGGGGATGGCAATGAGCTGCTTACTTTCAGTCCGGATATCGATCCCAAGACCGGGAAGCTCGACCCGCCGATCCCTCTCGGCGGCGCGCCTGAGTTTCTTGCATCGGACGGCTCGGGCAGGGTGTACATCAATCTTGAAGATAAGGATGTTGTTGCCGTCGTCGATCTGGCGGGGCGCAAGGTGGTCGATCGCTGGCCCGTGGCTCCCGGGGGGCGCCCGGTTGGCATGGCGATCGATCCCGAAACGCACCGGCTGTTTGTCGGCTGCCGGAATCCGCAGTTTTTGGTGGTGATGAACGCCATGACCGGGGCCATCGAGAGTTCACTGCCGATCGGCGCGGGCGTGGACGCCACGCGATTTGACGCGGGCGAGGCGTTTGCCAGCACCGGCGAAGGGACTCTCACGATCGCCTCAGAGATAGGCGGCAAGTGGACGGTAGAGCAGACAGTCACAACGCTTAAGGGTGCGCGCACCATGGGATTGGATAAGACCACCCACCGGATTTACCTGCCCACAGCCGAACTCGAACCTCAGGCAACCGGCAGGCCGAAAGCGAAGCCCGGCACATTCATGGTTGTTGAAGTCGGACATTGATCCCAAGAGGACTCTGATTCCGTTGATAAAGCAAAGCAACTTTGCGTTCCCCATTGGATGCCTTCTGGCTGGTTTGCTCGGCGGCGCCGTCATGGCATGGGGGCAGGTCTCAACGCCCGATGCAACCGAGGCTGCTCGCGCCGCTCCACCGGTTGCGATCACGCTGGAGGAGGCGATACATCGCGCGCAATCGAGCGACGCGAACTATGCCGCTGCCGTTGCCGCGGGGCGGACGAGTGCACTGGACCGCGGCATCGCATTCAACAATTTATTGCCGAACGCGATCTATCATAACCAGGGTCTCTACACGCAGGGGAATGGGCTGACTAACCAAGCCGGTCAGGGGCTGTCTTCCCAGCCGGCGCCGCGCTTTATCGCCAACAACGCAGTGCGTGAATACGCCAGCCAGGTAAGCATCAATGAAACGCTGGGGCTCTCGAGCGTTGCACAGGTGCGGCGTGCGCAGGCGGTGGCTGCGCAGGCAGCCGCCGAGCAGGAGATTGCGCAAAGAGGCTTGGTGGCCGCAGTTGTGTCGCTGTTTTACGAGTCGCTGGCGGCCGATCACAAGCTAGCCGTTGCGCAGCTGGCGCGCCAGGATGCGGCGGACTTCACCAAACTGACGCAGGAACGTGAGCAGGCGCGGGAATCGGCGCACGCCGATGCGATCAAAGCGGAGCTTGAAGAGCAGGCGAGGATTCGCGATTTCGAGGATGCCGAAGTGGAAGCGGAAAAAGCACACCTTGAATTGGGGGTGTTGCTCTTCGACGATCCGCGCGCGGCATATACGCTCAGCGCGCCGGATGCTCCGCCGCCTCTGGCCTCGCGCGAGGAGATTGATGCAGCGGCCGCGAAGAATAATCCCGAGCTGCGGAGAGCGGTCGAAGCTTTGCGAGTGAGTAACGCCGATGTGCAGGCGGCACGGGCTTCGTATTTGCCGGATATTGCCCTCAACTATACCTACGGCATCGATGCACCGCAGTTTGCCGCGAAAGGTCCGGATGGAGTGCGCAATCTCGGCTATTCGGCGATGGCGACCATCGACGTTCCTGTTTGGGACTGGTTCAATACCGAGCGACGCGTGAAGCAGAGCGAAATTATGCGCCACTCAGCGCAGGTTGCGCTGAGTGCAACGCAGCGTCAACTGGTCGCCAGGCTTGAAGAGGCCTATTCTGAAGCGGCAACGTCGCGCGATGAGCTTGCGTCGCTCGATTTGAGTGTATCGACGGCTGCCGAGAGCCTGCGACTGACCAAGATGGCCTACACGGGCGGCGAGGCTACAGTACTCGAAGTTGTGGATGCGCAAAATGCTTATGTGAGCGCGCAGAATCTTCGCGAGGATGGGCGAGTGCGCTACGAGGCGGCTCGCGCCAAGCTGCAGACTTTCACCGGAACCATGTGAACGATGAAGAACCTGATGAAGCCCACCTTGAAATTTCTCGATGCGCGCCTCGCGGCGGCGGTTTTGCTAACGGTTACTCTTGTGTTGCTTCCGGGTTGCAAAAAAGAGGCCGTGCCCGAAGCTCTGGTCATCGTCCGGGCGCAGCAGCCGAAGTACGGCTCCATTTCTGAAGCGATTACGGCCGACGCCGTGCTCGCGCCCCTTGCGCAAGCCGCCATCCAACCCAAGATCAGCGCGCCGGTCAAGAAGTTCTACGTGCAACGCGGCCAGCGCGTGCACTCAGGGGAGTTGCTGGCGGTGTTGGAGAACGACGACCTGGCGGCCGCCGCGCTCGACAACCAGGGCGCATACGAAGCGGCGCAGGCGTCCTACGTTACGGCGACCAAAGCGCAGGTGCCCGAGGATCTGCTCAGGGCCGAGACTGACTTTGCGCAGGCCAAGGCTAATCTGGCTCTGAATCAGAGCATAGTAAAAAGCCGCGAGCAGCTTTTTGCGGAAGGGGCCATTCCGGGCCGCGATCTGGACACTGCGGATGCCGCGCTTGTGCAGGCGCAGGCTGCGTACGATGCGGCGGCGAAACATCTCGAGTCCATGCGTACGGTAAAGCGCGAAGCGGCTCTCAAGCAGGCGCAGGGCGGCCTCACTTCGGCCGAAGGCAAGCTAAAGGGGGCGCAGGCGCAACTGACTTACTCTGAAATTCGCAGCCCCATCGATGGATTTGTAACCGACCGTCCGCTCTTTGCGGGTGAAACTGCGGCGGCGGGCGCTCCGCTGATCACGGTGATGGAGACGAACACTTTGCTGGCCAAAGCGCACATTGCGCAGGCCCAGGCGCAGCGCCTAAAGCTCGGAGCCGAAGGTGAGATCCATGCGCCCGGTTTAGACGATGCCGTGCCGGCGAAAGTCTCGATGATCAGCCCAGCTCTGGACCCGGGAAGTACGACTGTCGAGGTTTGGCTGACGATCGACAATCGTTCTGGCAGGCTGAAGGTGGGCACGCCAGTGAAGGCCTCCATCACCGGCCGAACGGTTGAAAACGCGATGAAAATTCCCGCGTCGGCGGTGTTGACGGCTGAAGACGGCTCGAAGTCGGTGATGGTGATCGACACGACTGGCAAAGCGCAGCAGAAGAAAGTCACGCTCGGAATCAGCGACGGTGACGACGTACAGGTGCTGAGCGGGCTGGACGCGTCAGACCAGGTCATCACGGTCTGCGCATACGGTCTCGACCCCGGCACCAAGGTGAAGATCGGGAATGCCGGCGACGATGACTCTGGCAGCGAAGCCAAATGATGAAGCCGAAAGACACTCCCGGGTCAGAACCGCCGGCTGCCGGTGAAAAGCCATTCTGGTTGGCGCGCTTCACTCGCAGCATTTTTTTCTTCGCTGTTGCGCTCACCGTGGGTGGCGTCTACCTGGCATTCAAAGTGCCGGTCTCGGTCTTTCCTGAGACCGACTTTCCCCGTGTCGTCATCGCCGTCGACAACGGCGTGATGCCGGTGGAGCAAATGGAAGTGACCATCACACGGCCCATCGAGGACGCCGTCAACTCGGTGCCCGGCCTGGAGACTGTCCGCTCCACGACCAGCCGCGGCTCGGCCGAGGTGAGTTTGTTTTTCGATTGGAATGAAGACATGGTGACCGAGCTGCAGTTGGTTGAACGCAGCAATCGCAATGGTCCGCCAGTCGCTGCCGCCGACGGTGAACATCGCCACCCGGCGCCTTACATTTGCCAGTTTCCCGATTCTTGGCTACAGCCTCACCTCGGATACAGTGCCCTTAACGCAGCTCTGGGAGATCGCCACCTACGACCTCAAGCCGCCTCTCAGCCGCGTGCCCGGGGTGAGCACGGTGATTGTGCAGGGCGGCCAGGCGCCGGAGTTCGACGTGGCTCCGAACCTGGCCTTGATGCAGGCCGCGGGTGTAACCATCCCCGATCTGGCAAGTGCGATCGAAGCCTCCAACATTGTTGAATCGCCGGGGCTGTATGTAGCCAACCATCAGCTCGTTCTCGGCCTGGTTGGCGCGCAGGCGCATAATGCCGGCGACATTCGGGAGCTTGTGGTGAAAACGACGGCCGCGGGTGCGCCGGTGAGAGTGGCCGACGTCGCGACCGTTGAAGATGGCACCAAGCCCGTTTATACGACCGTAACCGCCGACGGTAAAAACGCCGTGCTATTGAGCTTCATGCGCCAGCCCGCCAGCAACACTGTGGCCGTAGCCGATGCGGTGGCTGCGCAGGTGACGGAACTACGCAAGAAGCTGCCGCCGGGCGTCAAGCTCGACGTGTTCTACGATCAGTCGCAACTGGTACGCGACTCGATTTCGAGCGTTCGCGATGCCATCTTCATCGGCCTCGGGCTGGCGTGCGTTATCCTTTTCCTTTTCCTGCGCGACTGGACCTCTTCGCTCATTTCCGGCCTGGTCATTCCGGTGACGATGGCCGCCGCGATCGCCGTTCTCTGGGTCA
>CAVXOO010000213.1:0-13427 GCA_963762945.1 uncultured Acidobacteriaceae bacterium
TTTTATTGCCGCTTGGTTCAGTTCAATCTGCTAAGCACGCAGCAGAAGGCTGTGCTCAAGATCGTGCGCAACCTTGCAATCTTCAACACAACCCTGATTCTTGCCATGGGCGTATACGCTTATTTTCACGCGATGCCGTGGAGCGAGATGATTCCTCTCTTGCTGACATCGGTCCTTGCAGCCATCCCAGTGGCATTGCCCGCCACATTTACTTTGGCCGCGGCGATTGGAGCTCGCGCCCTGGCAAAGCTGGGCGTGCTGCCGACGCGCCTCTCCGCCGTCAACGAGGCCGCATCGATCGATGTCTTGTGCTCGGATAAAACCGGAACTCTGACCCTCAATGCGCTATCGGTAACCAGCGTTCGCCCTTTGCCCGGTTTCGACCAGGCTCACGTTCTGGGGTTGGCCGCTCTGGCAAGTTCCGAGGGCGGTCAGGACCCTGTCGATGCAGCGATTCGTTCTGCGGCCTCGAAAGAGCCGACGCAGGACATGCCCAAGCTAGTGACATTTGTGCCGTTCGACCCGGCCAAGAAGACGTCGGACGCAACCGCAATAGATGCAAAAGGGGCAGCACAGCGCATCGTAAAGGGCGCCTATACCGCGGTCGCCGCAATCACCGCTCCGTTGCCCGCAGCGGCTGCGATCGTTGACGAACTCGAAAAGCAAGGCTTCAGGGTTCTGGCGGTAGCGGCGGGGCCCTCGGCTCCCCTTCAGCTGATCGGCATGATCGCCCTCAGCGATCCGCCTCGATCGGATTCGAGATCTCTCATCTCGGAGCTGCATAGGCTCGGCGTGACCACGGTCATGGTGACGGGAGATGCTCCGGCCACGGCGGCAATTGTCGCTCGCGAAGTTGGGTTGACCGGGCCTGTTTGCCCGCCCGGAAAGCTTCCCGAGGGTATCGAGCCGAAGAATTTCGCAGTCTTCGCGGGCGTGCTTCCGGAAGGTAAATATGACCTCGTCAAAGCATTTCAAAAAAGCGGACATACGGTTGGGATGTGCGGCGATGGCGCCAATGACGCTCCCGCGCTTCGTCAGGCACAAATCGGCATTGCCGTCTCGACCGCTACAGATGTGGCGAAATCGGCGGCAGGGGTTGTACTCACCGAAGCTGGCCTGGGCGGCATTGTTGCCGCTGTAAAAGAGGGCAGGGTCACATTTCAGCGCATTCTCACTTACACGCTCAACTCGGTAATAAAAAAAATTGTGCAGGTGCTTCTGCTGGCAGTCGGCCTGGTGATAACCGGACATGCCGTCCTGACCCCAATGCTGATGATTCTTCTTATGATCACAGGCGACTTCCTTACCATGTCGCTGACCACCGACAGAGTGGAGCCATCTGAGAGGCCGAATTCCTGGAATATCGGCCGAATTACCGCCGCCGGTGTCATCTTTGGGGCTTGCTTTCTGGCATTCTCCACCGCCATCCTGCTGGTCGGGAAATTCGAGCTGCGTTTGGGAATTGAAGCCCTGCAGACCTTGTCCGTAGTCGGTATTGTATTCGGCAGCCAGGTCGCGACCTACGTCATACGTGGACGCCAACGTCTATGGGGACTGCGCCCCAGCTTGACTCTTCTACTGTGTACGGCCGCCGACATTCTTATCATCCCAACGTTGGCAATTTATGGAATCGCCATGGCGCCGCTGCCCATCGCAGTTGTTGTCTGTGAGTTTGCCGCGGCTGTTGTGTTTGGGCTCGTCCTGGATGTGGTGAAGATTCCCGTCTTCGCTCGTCTGGCCATCTCGTAAAGTCGTAGAGGAATTCCACGACGCACGGTCCCCACACTCTCCAATTGAGAGAAAGTCACGGCCGCGGCTGATTTGCGGACGGATTTCTGCCTACGATCCGCAAACTTCCGAGCCGTGTTCATCGGCGCGTCGTAGTCAAGCTCATGTGCTGTGGGCGCGCCCGCTCCCGACCACGTTCAGGTGATATCGAGGACCCATTCGCCGGTGTTCTAATTGTTGCCATGACGTCACTTGAAAACTTCAGGCTCACCGTGTTCCGTAAGGTGGCTGAGCAACTCAGTTTTCGTAAAGCCGCTGAGGATCTGTATCTGACACAGCCCGCAGTCAGTCTGCAGATCAAAACGCTGGAGGAAGAGCTCGGCGTAATTCTCTTTGATCGCAGCGGCTCGCAGGTGAGGCTTACGCCAGCCGGCGCGGCTCTTCTCAAATATGCCGAGGAGTCCAGCGCTCTGCTTCGTGAGGCAAGGCACGCGCTCATCGCCGTCAGCGGCACACAAAGCGGCACGCTCGCTCTCGGTGCTTCAACAACTATCGCGCAATATGTGCTGCCTCGCCTGTTGAGTGAATTCTGCACCTTGCATCCGCGGGTGCATCCTACGCTGATGAGCGGCAACACTGAACAGATCGTGACGTCGGTTGTAGAGGAGAAGATTGCGCTGGGGTTTATCGAGGGCCCCCCGCGCAGCCGTGACTTGGCGTTGGCGCCTTTTCTTGACGACGAGCTGGTGCTGATTGCGCCCGCTGCGCACGAGTGGGTTGAGCGGACGGAGATTCGGCCAGGGGACCTGACGACGGCGCCAATGCTGATGCGAGAGCGCGGTTCGGGCACGCGGCGCATCGTGGAGCTGGCACTTGATCGTCATCGCATCCGGCGCAGTTCGCTCAAAGTGGTAATGGAGCTGGACTCTACTGAAGCCATCAAATCCGCTGTTGAAGCTGGCTTCGGGGTCGGCTTCGTTTCCCGGTGGGCCATCGCCAAGGACGCGCGGCTTGGACCTGCATTCCGAATTGTGAAGATTAAGGGCCTCCGTTTCCGCAGGCAGTTTGTGGTCATCTCACCAAAAACTCCTGACCTTTCCGGGCCGGCTGCTGAGTTCCGCGGTTTTGTACTTACACGCGCTACGGCAAAGCGCATGACTGCCATGGAACGCCAGCCCAGACCGATCAAGCGAAGATAAGCTGGGCTAATGGGGCATCAGTCTTTCTCCTTGGACTTCGACGACTCGTTCGGCGAAGACTGAATATGTGCCGAAGATTCTGTTCATCGCCGGTTTGATCCTCGCAGCAACTGGCCGCCTCTCGCCGCCTGTTGCTCTTACGCTCGGTATCGCTTTCGGATTCAGCTTCGATCACCCGTTTCACGCCAATGCGCGGCACGGCTCCAGACTGTTGCTTCAGCTTTCTGTCATCGGCCTGGGATTCGGAATGAACCTGCACCAGGTGCTCGCGGCCGGCCGCTCGGGATTTCTCTACACGGCCTTCAGCATTTCGTTTGCACTCCTTCTCGGCTGGGGGCTGGGCAAGCTGCTGCGCGTCAAAGATACCACCTCGTACCTGATTTCAATCGGCACGGCTGTCTGTGGCGGCAGCGCTATTGCGGCCATTTCTCCGATTACTGAAGCAGATGAAGAAGAGATCGCCGTCTCGCTGGGCACAATCTTCATCCTCAATTCGGTGGCATTGCTTCTGTTCCCTTGGATCGGAACCAGGCTGCAAATGTCGCAAACGCAGTTCGGTCTCTGGTCGGCCTTAGCCATCCACGATACAAGTTCCGTGGTTGGGGCGGCGGCGAAGTTTGGAGCGCTCGCTCTTGCGGTGGGAACAACGGTAAAGCTGGCTCGTGCGCTCTGGATAGTGCCGCTCTCGCTGGGAACAGCTGTTGTGAAGAAAAGCAAGGCGCGCATTCATTGGCCGTGGTTCATTCTGTTTTTCTGCCTGGCCGCTGTCGCCAACACGTACTTTCATCCTCTGCGGCTTGCATATCCGTGGCTCAAACAGTTAGGTGTGCTCGGTTTGACTGTCACTCTTTACCTCATCGGCACAGGCCTTTCGATGAAGACCATTCGCCAGGTGGGCCCACGGCCGCTACTGCAAGGCATTCTGCTCTGGGGCGTAGTTGCTGCGGGCTCGCTTGCTTTGATCCGTGGCGGTTGGATTCATCTTTGAGAGACCTCGCAACAGACTGACTCACACCTGGCGAATGATCCTCGGTTACTGAGCCCTGGGGTGGTTCGTCGCTCAGTACCTCAGTTTGAAGAGGAGTTGCGCACAAGCGCCGTAAGGCTGCGGGCAATGGGAGCATGAGTGTAATGCGGCGAGTATCGTAAAAGGTGTAGATCCGGCTGTCCGTGGGTGTACGAGAAGCGGAGGACTGATATGAAGGTAACGTTGCCAAGGAGCTTTTGGCCTGTAGCTGTAATTGCGATGATTTTGGGGGCAGGAGCACTTCTGAAAGCTCTGCAGTTCGGTTCCGTTCCCATTGTGAGCGCCACGGAGATTCCCCAGAGCGCGCTGATTCTTCCTGCACAATTGAACGCAGAACTCGAAAAGAGGACGGGAGAGGCACCACTCGTATTGCAGGTCGGATCACGCATGATGTTCGACCAGGGCCACATTCCCGGCGCAGAATTCGCAGGCCCGGCCGTGCAGCCGGCCGGTATCGAATTACTAAGCAGCCGTGTCGCTTCGCTTCCGCGCGGGAGACATATTGTTCTCTATTGCGGCTGCTGTCCCTGGAGCCGGTGCCCAAACATGGGAACGGCTTATCGGTTCCTGATCGGCATGGGCTTTAAGAATGTGAAGGCTCTCTTCCTGCCGACCAACTTCGGTGAGGATTGGGTAGCCAAGGGCTATCGGGTCGAGAAATAATGACGCTGTTCTGGATTGGATCGACGCTGCGTCGCAAGCCGACTTCCAGGCGCGGGTTGTTTTGCCTCGCATTCCTCATCGCCTTGGGTCTGGCAGGCGGCAGTTACGCAACGCGTGCATCCGACACACTGATTGGACGGGTGGCGCCCGGTTTTCTTCGCCATGGTTTGCATGGAGAAACTGTTGACCTGTCCAGCTATCGGGGCAAGGTCGTACTGCTGAACTTCTGGGCGACATGGTGCGGGCCTTGCCGGAGCGAACTTCCGCGTTTCGATCGCTGGCAGGCGAAATATCAGGCGCGGGGGCTGCAGGTATTGGCTATTTCGATGGACGACAATCCCGCTCTGGCGCGTGGCGTCGTCGAGAAACTCCGGCTCCAGTTTCCCGTTGTAATGGGTGATTCCGAGCTGGGTGGCCTGTACGGCGGAATCTTCGGCTTGCCGGTTACCTATCTAATTGATCGCAATGGAATCGTTCGCAAGCGCATCGGAGGCGAAGCCAAGCCCCAAGTGCTGGAACAGGAGATTGTCGACCTTCTTTCCGAACCAGATCGTTGAGCACGCGAGCTGGGACGCCGGTTTCTGCGCCTGTTTGCCACCAACAGCTTTGCGGAATCTGCGTTTACCGTCTGCGCAAGACTCTTGAATTCATGCAAGAGAACGGGAACCAGATTAGCGGTTCAAGACCGGAAATCGCGGAGCGCTTTTTCGACGCAGACAGCTTACCTTCATGTCCCCATGCCGATAGAGTAACTGGGACCTTGGGCCTCCATGCCGCCGTGTGTACCGGCCAAGGGTCTCGGGCAAGGAACTAGGGCAGTCGGCAACCGGTCCTCAAAGAAAATCCGAAAACACTGTAACGAATTCGCCGTGGGCTGACTTTCTTCTAGTGTATGCAACAAAAGCGGAAAGACGGACCCATGAATCGCGTTCTTCATCGAGCCATATGGCTCGTCTTGATCGTATGCCTGACTGGATTGGGAGCGGCCGCCCAGGAACCGCTGACCCTGAGGCAGGCGATTGAGCTAGCGTTAAAGCAGAATCCCGAGGAGGCCGAGGCTCATGCGCTGGTGGATGAGTCGAGAGCCGACGTGGCGCAGGCGCGGACGGCGCTGCTGCCACAGGTCAACTTTACCGAGGATATGTCGCGGGGCAACGATCCGGTTTACGTTTTTGGCGCGCGGTTGCGGCAGCAACAATTTACCCAGGCCGATTTTGCCATCGATTCATTGAACCGGCCGGATCCGATCGGCAACTTCTCGACGCGCCTCTCGGGCGGTTGGCAGATCTTCGATTCACTGCGCACTGAGCGCCTGATTCGCGGAGCCGCACTGATCGAGAACAGTGCGGTTTCGCAGGCCGGAGCCATCGACCAGAAGACCGTCTTCGTAGTGGTGGCGGCCTACCAGCAGGTGCTCTATGCCGAGCGCGAGATCGACACCGCTCAGCATGATGTGCAGACGGCAGAAGCTCTGCTCGAATCGGTAAACGATCATGTGAAGGCGGGGCTCGCGGTCGAATCGGATCGTATGTCGGCGCTGGTAAACCTGGCAGCCTGCAAGCAGAGCCTGATAGCGGCAGAGGGCGACCGCGAACTGGCTTGGTCCGAGCTTCGCCAGGCGATGGGCACGCCAGATCTGGCCGAGACTCGACTCGCCCCGATCGAGGAGCATGACTTTCCTCAAGGCGATCTGGCGCAGGAACTCAAAACCGCGGCCTCGACTCGCAAGGACCTGGCGGCGATGCGCGATGCCGATCAGGCGCAAGGGGTCACCACGAGCGCAGCGCGGCTAAATTACGGACCGCATGTGAACGTCTACGGCAACCTGGAAAATGACGCATCCTCCTTCGGCGGAGCAAACGGCAACAACTGGGTTGCCGGCGTCGAGGTCAGTATCGATTTGCTTCCGCTGGGCAAACATGCGCAACTGGCGCATGAAAATGCGGCCAGCGCGCGCGTCAATGCGCAGCTCGAAGCCTATCGCCAGCGCGTGCGCATCGAAGTCGACCAGGCGCACATTCAACTGGAGACGGCGCGGCAATCGATGCAAACTTCGCACGCGGCAATCGATCAGGCAACCGAGAGCCTGCGCATCATAAGAAATCGCTATACAGCAGGCCTGGCGACAATCACCGACCTGCTGCGCGCCGAAGACGCCGAGCGGCAGAGCCAAACAAGTTACTGGCGCGCTGTGTACAGGAGCACAGTGGCCTACGCTCAACTACTATTTGCGACCGGGACGCTGACTCCCGAAGCCGCGGAGGGCCTGCAATGAAATGTTTTTCTTGGTTTTGGATGAGTGCAGTATTGATGCTGACAATTGGCGGCTGCAAATCGGACACTCCAGCATCGACTAGCGCTCTGGAAACCGTGCAGGCGCGGGTTGTGGATGTGCAGAAGGCGGATATCCCTGCCCTTGTGCGCGCCACGGGAACGATTCATGCGCACGAGTCGTCAGTCCTCTCCGCGCAGGTGATGGCGCGAGTTCAAGCGGTGCTGGTTCGCGAAGGCGACGTGGTTCGCGCTGGAGAGACACTGGTGGTGCTCGATGACGCCACAATGCATGCATCTGTGGGCCAATCGGAAGCCGGCCTGAAAAGCGTGGAGCAGCAACTGGCGGCGGCGCAATCAAACGCCGATCTTGCAGAGAGCACACTGGCGCGGTTCAAGCAGCTTGAAGCGCAAAAGAGCGTGAGTCCGCAGGAGATGGACGAAGTGAGTCGCCGGGCGGAGGCCGCACTCGAACAGGCCGATGCAGTGAAGGATCAAGTGGAGGCGGCCAAGGCGCAACTGGCCGGGGCCCGCACCATGCTGGGCTACACGCATATTGTTGCGCCGTTTGCAGGAGTCGTGACCGCACGCATGGTCGATCCCGGAGCGATGGCTGCTCCCGGTGTGCCGCTGCTCCAGGTTGACGGTGCGGGCGCACTGGAGCTCGAAACCACAGTTCCCGAGTCCCTCATCGCTAGTATGCACAGAGGGATGAAGATCGTTGTTACGATCGACAGTCCGAACGAACAACGTTTCGATGGCATGGTGACGGAGATCGATCCCGCGGCCGACCAGTCGAGCCATAGCTTCCTGGTAAAGATTGCGGTTCCCAACTCCCCCCTTCTGCGCCTTGGCATTTTCGCCGATGCCGAAATTCCCAACGGAATGAAACAGTCCATTCTTGCGCCGCGCTCGGCGATTGTGATGCGTGGTTCCCTGGCCTGCGCGTATACCATCGACGCGAACGGCATTGCGCAGCTTCGATATCTGACTTTGGGTAATGCGGCCGGCGACAGAGTTGAAGTGCTCTCCGGATTGAACGGTGGAGAAAAGCTGGTCGATGACCCGGCGGACCGCAATCTGGCTGGCAAGCGCATCGAGGTCCTGCCATGAAAGCAACCAATCCTGGGCACGGACTTGGATTAGCGGGACGGCTGGCGCATGCCTTTCTCAACTCGAAGCTGACGCCTTTGTTTATTGCCGCTTCTCTCGCGCTGGGAGTCTTCTCGGTCCTGATTATTCCTCGCGAAGAAGACCCGCAGATTCTGGTGCCCATGCTCGACATCGCGACGGCGATGCCCGGCGCATCGCCGGCAGAGGTCGAAGAGCGCGTCACGCTGCCGATCGAAAAGTTAGTCCATCAGATATCGGGCGTCGAGTTCGTCTATTCCACATCGAGCCCTGGACAGAGCCTTGTCATTGTGCGCTTCCTCGTCGGCACGGCACAGGAAGATGCGCTGATCAAGGTCTACTCGAAGCTCTATTCGAATTTCGACCAGATTCCTCCGGGCGTTTCGCAGCCCATTATCAAGGCGCGCTCCATCGACGATGTGCCGATTCTTTCTCTCACCCTCTGGGGCGAACACTATAACGGCTACCAGTTGCGCGCCATTGCCGACGAAATTCAACACAACATCGAGACCATTCCCGATGTTTCCGAGAGCACCGTGATCGGCGGGCTGCCGCGCACCATGCGCGTGCTGCTGAGTGCGTCAAAGCTGGATGCCTATGGGCTGTCTCCTCTGGCTATTGTTGGCCATCTACAGGCAGCGAGCGCACGTCTACAGGCGGGTAGCTTCTCTGAGAGTAATCGCGAAGTTCGCGTCGATGCGGGCAATCTTTTTACCAGTCGCGCCGATCTTGAGTCAGTCGTGGTGGGAGTGCAGCAGGGCAGGCCGGTTTATCTGCGGGACGTGGCCGATCATATGATCGATGGTCCAGCGGAGCCGGCAAACTACGTCGTGTTCGGAAACACCAATTCCAGCGCGGCGAAGGGCGCGCCAGCGCAACAGTATCCCGCCGTCACCATCACCGTAGCCAAGCGCAAGGGCACCAACGCCACCGACATCGCCAACGCTGTCCTGAAGCATATCGACGAGATGAAGGGAGTTACGTTCCCCTCCGATGTTCGCGTTACAACTACGCGCAACTACGGTGAAACAGCGAAGGCAAAGTCCGACGAGTTGCTTGAGCACTTATTGCTGGCAACACTTTCGGTGACCCTTCTGGTCGCGCTTTTCCTCGGCTGGCGCGAGTCGGGCGTAGTGCTGCTGGCGATTCCAGTCACTCTCGCGCTTACGATGTCGATCTTCTATTTCCTCGGCTACACAATCAATCGCGTTACGCTGTTTGCGCTGATCTTCTCGATCGGCATTCTGGTAGACGACGCCATTGTTGTGGTCGAAAACATCGTTCGCCACTTCCGCCTTCCGGAGAATCAGCATCGTTCCTGCAGCGAAGTGACAGTCGAGGCTGTCGCCGAGGTCGGCAACCCCACGATTCTCGCGACCTTCGCCGTGATTGCAGCGGTGCTGCCTATGGCCTTTGTCCGCGGCTTGATGGGACCCTATATGAGGCCGATTCCGGTGGGCGCATCGGCGGCGATGCTGTTTTCGTTGATGGTGGCCTTTGTGGTTTCGCCCTGGGCGGCCATGCGGCTGCTCGGCAAGCATCTGGGCGGAGCGCATCTGCTGGAACCGGAGCATGAGAACTGGCGGACGCGGCTCTACCGCAAGGTGATGACTCCGCTGATCGCTTCAGGCCGCAACCGCGTACTGTTCTTCGCCGGGGTGCTGCTGCTGCTTCTTATTTCCGTGGCGCTGGTTCCGCTCGGCCTGGTGCGAGTCAAGATGCTGCCCTTCGACAATAAGAGCGAAATCCAGGTTGTCGTCAACATGCCCGATGGCACTCCGCTCGAACAGACTCTGAACGTAACCCAGGCGCTCGGCGACGCGCTGGCAAAGCAGCCGGACGTGCTGAATTACCAGCTCTATACAGGCACTTCGGGCCCATATAACTTTAACGGCCTGGTGCGCCACTACTATATGCGGCGCATGCCGAACCAGGCTGACATCCAGGTGAATTTGGTTTCGGCGAAAGAACGCCACGAGCAGAGCCACGCAATCGCAAAGAAGCTGCGTCCGCTGCTCGATGCCATCGGCAATCAATACGGGGCGCGCATCCAGGTGAGCGAGGTGCCGCCGGGACCGCCAGTCATTCAGACTCTCGTGGCAGAGGTCTATGGCCCGGATCTCGACGGCCAGACGCGGGTTGCGCAACAGATCAAATCGATCTTTCTGCACACGCCAGGCGTGGTCGACACCGATTGGTACGTTGAAGATCCGCAGCCGCGTTATTCAATCCACGTGGATCAAGCGAAGGCAGCGCAGAATGGCATCGCGGTGGTGGATGTAGCCAGGGCGATCGCGCTTGCTACATCAGGTGTCGAAGCAGGACTTCTGCACGACGAGTACGCGCGCGAGCCTATTGCAACTGTGGTCGAGTTCACACGCACGGACCGGTCGTCCGAACAAGCACTCGACAACATTCACTTGCCTGCGGCGAACGGAAACATGGTCCCACTGCGGGAATTGGTGACCATCGACCAGGAAACAATTCAGCGCAGCATCTACCACAAGAATCTGCAGCGCGTGGTCTATGTGACCGGAGATGTGGCGGGCGTGGAAGAGAGTCCGGTTTACGCGATCCTGAAGATGAATAAGGAGCTGGACAAATTAAACCTTCCGGCCGGCTACACGCTAAAGCGATACAACGCTTCGATGCCGGAGTCGACAGATCATTACTCGATGAAGTGGGACGGCGAGTGGCAGATCACCATTGAAGTCTTCCGCGATCTGGGACTGGCTTTTGCCGCAGTCCTGATTCTCATCTACGTCATCGTGGTCGGCTGGTTCCGCTCTTTTGTGGTGCCGCTCATCATCATGGCGCCGATTCCGCTGACGCTGGTTGGGATTCTTCCGGCGCACGCGATGATGGGCGCATTTTTCACGGCGACTTCGATGATCGGCTTTATCGCCGGCGCAGGCATCATCGTGCGCAATTCGATCATCCTTGTCGATTTCATTGAGCTGCGTCTCCGCCAGGGAGCGCCACTGGCTGAGGCAGTGATCGATGCCGGCGCAATTCGCTTCCGCCCTATGCTTCTCACCGCCGCTGCGGTTGTAGTCGGAGCCAGCGTGATCCTCACTGATCCAATCTTCCAGGGGCTGGCCGTCTCGTTGATCGCTGGAGCCGTCGCCTCCACCTTCCTTTCGTGGCCAACCATTCCTATTCTCTATTACCTGGTGCATCGCAACGCGGCGCAACCGATCGAACGTGCGCCCGAAGGCGCAGAAGGAGTAAATCAATGACAGTGGAACGCGCGGTCCGGCTGATGGCCGGGATCATGATTATTATTTCTTTGGCTCTAGCGCACTATCGCTCACATTACTGGCTGTGGCTGACTGCTTTTGTCGGCCTCAATCTGATGCAGTCGGCATTCACAAAATGGTGCCCCGCAATCACCATCTTTCGCATAATCGGCTTGAGAGAAGAGGGCTGTTGCGGCGCGGCCTGCGAAAAATAACTTCACGAGACACAATGGAAAACAGGAGATTCGACATCGCCAATGCTGCTCGGCTCGACACGCCTGAACGCTTCGAGTCGCTGCCTCCTGCGGAGGTTCTTGGCGCATTGAAGATCGCCACGGACGACACGATTGCGGATATCGGGGCCGGGACCGGGTACTTTGCTCTTCCCATGGCGCAGGCTTCGGCGAATGGGTTAGTTTATGCCGTCGATGCGCAGCCTGCCATGCTTGCGATGCTGAAGAGCAAGGCCGCAGGCGTCGGGAACGTTCGCATAGTGCATGCCGAGGCTGAAGCAACCACGCTCGAATCGGATTCGTGCGATCTAGTGTTTCTTGCCAATGTTTGGCACGAATTCTACCGGAGGAGCGATGTGCTGCAGGAGGCCTTGCGCATCCTTAAGGATAAAGGGCGTATCGCAATTCTCGACTGGCGTCCGGATGTCGAAAGGCTTTCGGGGCCGCCGCTGGAGCATCGGCTCGGCAGCCGGCAGGCCGTTGAAGAGCTGGAAGCGGCGGGATTCGAGCGAAGCGCCTGGCAGCAAATAGGAAGGTATTCATGGCTCGTTCAGGCAATCGTCCCCGAGAAATAAGCGAGGGAAGCGAGGCGTCTCGCTCCAGGTTGACGACCGCTCAATCGAGAAAATCCAATCGGTTGCAGGACGCCGTCTACCGCGAGATGTTTCTTCTCGAGTCGAAGCGGCCAGGATCGGAGATGGGCCTTGCTCTCGCGCTGCTTCGAGCCATGGTTGAGTCAGATCGGATGGCCAATCGCGACGAAATCCGTGAGTGGTTGAAGACCATCTGCCCGCACTGCCTTAAGATGATTGAAAGCGCGCTGGACAAATACTCTGCCTGCGACATGCGTGCGCAGTAGCATGTTATCCAGGGAAGGCCAGCACCACGCGGACGGGGCGATTCATCGTAGTTCGCGGGAAAAAAGAGATGGCTCGTAATGCGTCCTGAATTGATACAAGCATCCGAACTGCTGCGTCAGCAGACTCCGGAGTCGATCGAGAAGGCAGTTGGGTTATTGCAGAATACTGTCTTCTCTTTCAGCATGAAGATGTGCGGCCACCGTGAAGATGCCGAAACACCATGCAGGATGTGCTGTTCGGGTCGCTGAAATACCTGGCCAATCTAAAAGAGCCCCGCGAACTAGCTGCATGGCTCTACACAGTTACCAGGAATCGTTGCCGCCGGATGCGACGAAAGCATCCGGGTTCTGAGAGGACGCATATTTCGCTGGACGAGCTTATGCCCGATGAGGAAGAACTACGCATCCTCACGCAAGCGGCGAAGGATGGTCCTGAACATGAATTCCTGAGGAAAGAACAGCACGATCTCTTGCACGACGCCGTTTTAAGACTGCCGACTGCTCTGAGGCTGGTCTTGGTGCTGCACGATATGGAAGATCTAACTTCGGAGGAAGTCGCACGCATTCTTGGTGTCCAGGTAGGAACTGTAAGGGTGCGCCTTCATCGCGCGCGTCTAGCGGTTCGCAAAGAGATGACGCGGATTCTGAAGGGCCTTCCGCAACGGCCTCAGAGCAAGGACACGAGCCTGGTTCGAAGGCCGAAAGAGTGCCGGGAACTCTTCGCCAACTTATCCGAATACATCGATGCCCGCATGGAGCCACGCACCTGCGAGCAGATGCGTGTTCATATCGAGGGTTGTCCTGCCTGCGTAGCATTTCTGCATGATCTGCGCGCGGCGATCGACCGTTGCCGCAGGCTTGAAGTCGCATGCGACACCCAAGTGGCTACGCGAATGCGCGCCATGATGACCCAGGAATACGTGCGCATGATGCGAGCGACGCCAGAGCCCCGACGGCAATGAACAGTGCTACCCCCTTGCCGACACAATTGGAACCTGCTATGCGGTGCCACCCCTTTTTGCAGTAGATCTACGATGCCGTCGCACATCGCCGGCGAAGCAGGTCATCGCCTTTGAG
>CAVXOO010000214.1:0-19627 GCA_963762945.1 uncultured Acidobacteriaceae bacterium
CTGCGCGAAACCGACAAGCGCGAGACGCGCATCTTCGTGCAGACACATCCCGACGTGCTCGTCATTCCCCCCGACCCGCCGCAGCTCCTCATCAAGCTCGGACAGGTGCGCCAGGCCATTCACGTCGCATATTACCGCCCGCCTGTCGAAGCCAAACGCACGTTTACCATCTTCACCTCCTCGGCCTTCATGAAAGAAGCGGCCAACAGCCTGCTCAAGCTGCTTGAAGAGCCGCCCGAGCACACCTCGCTCATCCTCCTCACCGAGAATCCGCAGGAGTTGTTGCCGACCATCCGTTCCCGCGCCGTCATTCACCGCCTTGGCGCACTCCCCACAGCCGATCTCGAATCCCTCCTCGCCCAGCGCCGCCCGGAGCTCCGGCCGCAACAGCGCGCGCTCGCTGCGCGTCTCGCTCAAGGTGCCGTGGGCCGCGCGCTCGCCATCGATCTCGATGCTTACCTCGCCAGCCGGTCCGATGCCCTCGTGATTTTGCGCAGCGCTCTGCGTGAGCCCGATTATTCCGAGCTCTTCCACGCCACGGAATCCTATCGCGCCGGCGCAGACGGCCAGGAAAAAACCGTCAACCTCCTGCGCGCCTTCGGCAGTCTCCTTGAAGACCTCTTGCTCATCGTGGCCGGCACGCCCGTGCTCATCCGCAATCTCGATCTCGCCGCCGAGCTCGCCCGCTTCGCTGAAGGCCTCACAGTTGACTGGATCGACGGCGCAGCCCGCGCCCTCGTGCAGGTTGAGCAAGGCATGCGCCGCAATCTCCTCCGCTCCCTCTCGCTCGACGCCATGGCAGTCGGACTTGGCGCGAGGGAATAGGGAGTAGCCCATCACGAATAAGGAGACTACTCCCTACTGGCTACTCCCTATTCCCTGCTTCCCGTCCCTTGACGCGCCACCCGGTTCGCCGCAGAATAGAAATGCAACCCCCAATCTGCCGCAGGCATCTTGAAGTAAGAGCAATCCCACGGAGAAAAGGGATCCCGGGGCGCGATTTCCCTCCAAAGCGGAACAGTCGTCTTGTTCTTCTTTGTGTGCGACCGAGATTCTTGGTATCTCCAATTCGCGCGCGGCGTCACATGCCGTGATGCATAGAGCAAGCCCTTCAGAGATGTGTTGCTGCATTCGAGCTTGGTTCGTGTTTTTGTTTCTTCGCGTTGTCCACCGGCATGGCCGGGCTGCTACGGATAGAACTGGCCGTATCGATTGTGCTGAATGGTGCTGGTCCAGCTCCGCTAACCCCGCCAGCTCCGCTGTTGATTACAAGGGAGGTCGGTCGCATGAGTATCCACCCGCTTTTGCCGGAATCGCGAGCCTTCGAGCCAGGTCGTCCCGCCATCACTCGCAAGAAATTCTCCGCGCCGCTTCCCTTCCGCTTTCCCGCGCACACCGTTGAGCCTGACGCGCCCAACCGCCACGCCGAGCTCTTCTATCTGCAAAAGCAGATTCAGGCGCAGACCCCCATGGTCATCGTGCTCGAAGACGGCGAGCGCATCGACGGCTGCATCGAATGGTACGACCGCAACTCCATCAAGGTTCGCGGACGCAACAAAAACCTCATCTACAAATCCGCCATCAAGTACATGTACAAGCTCGGCGACAACGGCTAGTGTGGTAAGCCAGAAGCCCGCATCAGAATAAAGTTGTCATCCTGAGCGATGAGCGCAGCGAGGAGTCGAAGGATCTGCGGTTGTTTTTGCTGCGGCTGCTGCCAGCTACACCTCGCGCTTCCGAAATCGGTCACATCGGCCCCCAAACGCAACAACGGCCTGAGAACTCCCGCTCTCAGGCCGCTGCCGGTGATCTGTTGGGATTGGACTGAGGCGCTCGCGTTTCAAGCGATGGCCAGAGCCATGGCAGAGAACCCTCCGCCGGGTCTTATCTGGAGCCGGAGACGCTAGGCCTCAAGCCTCAGTCACCTCACGTAAGTTACAACTCGAAGAATCTTTGCTCATAGGCTGGATCAACCTCCTTTCCCGTGTAATCACAAAGTACGGCGAATCGCGCCGCGAAGTCAAGCGCCCGCCGCTGGCTTCGCGCGCCACCAGTTGACTCGCCGGTCTGCCCACGCTCCCGCCCCAACACCCTCGCACCCCTGACCTCCGCAGCCGTGCTGACGCTCAGAACAGATCCGCAATGGGCGGAAAGGTAAGCAGCAAACCAAGAATGAGCAGCGCAAACGCCGCGGCATTGACGCGCGCCAGTGCAACGCTCCGATTGCGCCAGCGCATATGCAGAACCGCCCACAACGCAAGCCACAGCGCGATGGCGCACGTGGTCACTCCGGAGAGCGGGCCCGTAGGCTTCCAGAAAATCATCATGCTGCCGATCACCGCGGATCGATCGGCGAGGATGGCGAAGACGGCAACAAGAAACGCGCCGATGCCTGCCGCGAGAATGGCTGCGGCGCCCGCGCCGTTGGGGCGAGCCGTGGACATTGCGGCAGCTGAAATGTTTTGCGCGCTCACTTTTGCTCTCCCTGAACGATGTGAATCACCGGGCCGCCCTCGACGGGCGCGTTCTTGTTGATCATGGCGCCGAAAAATCCCGCCACACCCGCGGCCACAAGCGAAATCCAAACAAAACCGCGAACCGCGGAGCGAAGCTGCGGGTGATTCTTCAGGTCGCGCCCGTATTCGAGAACCACGCCTGCGGCCATCGTGATCGCTATCGGCGCGATCCACGCCACGTGCTCTTTCCACTCCATGCCGATCGCGTGCCATCCGCTGGTTGCAGGGCTTGCCAGCAGCAGCCGCTGCGGAAATGCCGTCAGATCGACGGTGCCCGACGGCGGCACGGCGCGATACCACGGATAAATGATGTACGCACCCGTGAGCACTGCAAGCCATGCCAGCGCGGCCATCGCGACAAGATAAATGCCAAGAAACTTCTCGTCGCGCTCCGCGGGCAGCGTCGCGCCTGGAACGCAATTGCGGCGGTAGAGCTGGACCAGCGCACCGGAGCAAGCCATAAGGTAGAGCGCTCCAAAGCCCATGCCGTGAATCAGAGTCCAGAGACCACGTGCGGTAATTTCCATCTACACCATCCTTTGCGTGCGGGTTCCCACGTCTCGCCTCTCAGGCGTGAGATCGGACTGCGCCGTCAGAGCCCATTTCTGTTGGGCGGCATCGGAAACAGCGTGCCTCCCGCCGAGTCCTTCTTTTCCTCCGGCGCTGCGTCCTTATCGTTTTTGCCCCACGTCCAGTACATCCCCACGTACGCATAATTTTCGGTCTGTCCCGCCACCGAATGGCCGTAGCAGAACAAAATCTGCTCGTTGGTATTGTGCTTGAAGTGGTAGTAGCCGCCCACATCGATCAGGGCCGATCGTTCGGTTTGCGCCGTGCCAAAGCCCTCACGCCCATGCGCAAAAATCTCCGCGCCCAACTCCCACTGCTCGTTCAATTCGCGCTTGACGAGCCACCCGGTGTAAGGAAAATCGCGGTAGTTGGCCTGCGGAACCACCTGGTAGCCGCCGCCGCCGTCGAAGAGCCACTTGCCGGAGTTCTTCTGCAGCCAGATGGGCAGTTTGTACCAGACCTTCCCCACGCCGAGGCCCTTGTCGAAGTTGCCGGTGGGCATTTCGAACATGGTGAAGCTGCCGATCTGCGGAATGTGCTTGCCTTCCTTGATGAACGCGATCTTTGCGCCCAGTTCCATGTCGGTGAGTCCAAACTCCGTGGGGCCCGTGCCTGCGGGCAGATACACGGGATTGTTGGACGGCGCGACCACGCCCCAGGGCAGGATTGCGTGCAGCTGCACGCGGGGTAATGCGCCCCAGTTGAACTCAAACGCCGGACCAACCGAGTCCATCTCCGCCGGCGTGCCATCTACGCCGCCAAAGATATAAAACTCGTAATGATGCAAGTCGACCGGAACCGGATCGTCGGTCTGATAGGGAGGGCCCTGCGCCGAGATCCGCGCCACAACGAGAAAAAGGAACGCGAGCGCGGCAATTCTCAACCGTGCGCCGCCACGCCCAATCCGGCATTTCTTCCGCGCAAATTCACGGGCTGGCGTCGGTGAAGCCATCTTCGCCCAACTTATATCGACTTTCGATAATCGTCAAGCCAAAATTCTGCAAACGTCTGTATAGTGGGTGCTGTGAAGAATCCCAAACGCGAGCTTTTCTACGGCCTCATCCGCATTCACGTGCTGCTGCACGCCAGCGAGGAGCCGATCTTCGGCCTCGCCATGATGAAGGAGCTCGCGCATCACGGCTATCGCATCGGTCCCGGCACGCTTTACCCGCTGTTGCACGGACTGGAACAGGCAGGCCTGCTGAAAGCGATGCGAGAAGTTGCAGCAGACCGCCGGCGAATGTTGAGGATCACTGCCGCGGGAAGAAAAGCGCTTGCCAGAGCGCAAGAGAAAGTCGACGAACTCTACCGCGAACTGCACGAGAAACACCCGCGCCGGATGAGCAAGTGAGCAGGTTAGTAGAAAGTCGGCCCACGCAGAACTGCGAGGCCGCCAAGCGGCCAAGCCGCTTTCGCTAGCCCGCCAGATTCTTTTTCACCTGCTCGCTCACGGCTTTCCCGTCGGCGCGCGCACCGGCCGCCTGCAACTTCTCCTGCACCGCCTTCATCACCGGCCCCATCTCCTTCACGGTCGGTTTGTGCCCAAGCGCGGCTTCAACCTCGGCGAGGGTGTCCGTCACCAACTTCGCAAGCCCCGCCTCGTCCAGCGCCTTGGGCAGGAACTCCTCAATCACCACAATCTCCGCAGCCTCCTTGGTCGCAAGATCCGGCCGATTGCCATTCGTGAACTGCTCGATCGAGTCGCGCCGCTGCTTAATCATTGTGGCCAGCACCTGCTCGGATTCGGCCTGAGTCAAGGCAGCATCGATCTGCTTTTGCGCCCCGCGCTTCTCGATAGCTCTGTTCATCAGCGCGGCCTTGATCAGTCGCAGCGTGCCGAGCCGCTCCGCTTCGTGAGCCTTCATGGCTGCAACCATCTGTTGACTGATGAGGGATTCGAGTGTGGCTGGTTCCGTCATGCTTCGCTCCTGACTGCTCGTATCTGGCTTTTGCCGTTCCGTAGGTGAATCTCCACGCGGTAGCCAAAGATAAATTGTAACGATTCTGGCGCCGCCGATGCACGAGGCTGCGCAAAAGATGCACACGGGGCGGCTTTTCGATTTCACACTACAAAATCGATCGCCCGGCGCGCGCGGAACTTTCTCCCTTGCACCGCATTTACAGAAGTGAACGGTGTTTTGAGAGCGATGCATCGGAGGTGCAAAGCCATGAAGAACTGGAAAACCATGATCGCCTTGGTGGGACTGGCGCTGGCCACGTTCCCGGCGGCTCGCGCCGATATTCCCGCCTCCACAGGAATAAACAATCCTCCTCAGCCCGGTACGGTGAACTATATCGAAGGCGCGGCGTCTCTCGATGGAGGGCCGCTGACCAATCGGAATGTCGGCTCTGTCGCGCTCAACAGCGGCCAGGTGCTCACCACAGGCGCCGGCAAGGCGGAGATTCTGCTCACGCCGGGTATCTTTCTGCGCGTCGGCTCGAACAGCGCGGTGAAAATGATCTCGCCCGATCTGGAGGACACGCGGATCGAACTCGAGCGCGGACACGTCGCCATCGAAGTGGACCAGATATTTCCGCAAAACATGGTGCAAATCGTTGACAACGGCGTAACGGCGCAACTGATGAAGACCGGCTACTACGAGTTCGACACGACGCCTCCTGAAGCCATGGTCTTCAAAGGAGAGGCCAGGGTGCAGGCCGGCGTCGGCAAACACTTCGGCCAGGGCAAGTGGGCGAAAGTGAAAGGGAGTCACGAGATGGCTCTTGAATCGGGCGTGCGCGAAAAAGCCGCAGGCTTCGATACGCACCCCACAGATGACAGTCTCTATAACTGGAGCAGCCTGCGCTCTCATTATCTGGCGGAGGCAAACGAGCAGATCGCGGAACAGTATTACGCGCCCGGGTTCTATCCAGGCTGGTACTGGGATCCGTACATGTTTGACTACACCTACCTCGGTTGGGACCCGTTCTTTAGCCCGTTCGGGTGGGGTTTCTATCCCTGGGCCGGATTCTACCGCGGCTCGGGATTCTACGGGCAACCATGGCACGGCGGCCGCGGCTGGTACGGCGGCCGCGGATCGCGCGGCGGCTATCCGATCCATAACGGCCATCCCTTTCCCACTGGCGCCCGAGGCCTTGCAGGCCGCGGATTCCATGGCGGCGGATTTGGGGGTGGAGGATTCCACGGAGGTGGCGGCTTCGGTGGCGGAGGGTTCCACGGAGGCGGCGGGGGCCGAAGGTAACAGGGGCCTGCCCATTTTGGTGGCCGGACAGACAAGTCCGGCCATTTTTTTGCCTTCTTGGGACCTGTGGTTGATTTTCCACAAAAAAGAAAATCACAAAAAGCACAAAATTGTGTATTCTGTGTCTACCGACCCACAGAACTACTCCAAAACGAGGAAAATATGATCCGTAAAACCCGCCTTTTCACGCCCGGTCCGACGCCGCTGCTTCCGGCAGCCCAGTTTGCCATGGCCGCAGCCGACATTCACCATCGCACGGCCGAGTTTCGCGCCCTCTTCCAGAAGGTCTTGGCGCAGCTCAAGGTCTTTGTGGGCACCAAAAACGATGTGCTGCTGCTCTCCAGCTCGGGCACGGGCGCCATGGAGGCGTCGGTGTCCAATCTGACCTCACCCGGCGACAAGGTGCTGGTGCTCACAGCCGGCAAATTCGGCGAGCGCTGGACGGGCCTGGCCAAGGCCTTCAATCTCGAGCCGGACGTGCTGACGGCGCCCTACGGCGAGACCTTCGACCTAGCTCTTGTGAAGGCAGCGATCAAGCCCGAGCACAAGGTCGTCTTCGTGCAGGCTACCGAAACCTCGACCGCAGTGCGTCACGACATCCAGGCCATCGCCAAATTGCGCGACGAAGTTGCTCCCAACACTCTGCTGGTCGTCGATGGCATCACCGGCCTCGGCACCACGCATTTCGACGTAGACGGCTGGGGCATCGATGTCATCATCGGCGGCTCGCAAAAGGCGGTGATGATTCCGCCCGGCCTCGCGTATTTGAGCGTGAGCGAAAAAGCGTGGGCGGCGATGGAGACCTCGAAAAATCCGCGCTACTACTTCGATCTTCGCAAGGAGCGCAAGAATGCGGTGAAGGGCGAGAGCGCCTACACGCCGGCCGTGGCGCTGGTCGCGGGCCTCGGCGCAGCGCTCGACTACATCGCCGGGCAGGCTGGCGGCGATCTCGAGAAGGGCCGCGACGCCCTGATCGACAACGCGCAGGTGAACGCGGAAGCAACGCGCGCCGGGCTGGTGTCGCTGGGCTTCACGCTCTTTGCGCCTACGGCTCCCGCAGCCGCGGCTACTGCCGTGGAGGTGCCGGAAGGCATGGACTCGGGCGCGGTGGTGAAAGCGCTCAAGGCCAAGTTTGCGCTGGTGGCGGCGAACGGTCAGGGCGAGATGCAGGGCAAGATCTTCCGCGTGGCGCATCTCGGCTACTTCGACTATCTCGACACCGTGGCCCTGCTGGGCGCGATGGAGCACATCGCGAAAGATACGCTGGGGCTTCCCGTGAAGTGGGGCCAGGCCGTGGCCGCGGCGCAGGAAGTGTACGCAGAAGCAGCCGGTAGCCAGTAGCCAGAAGCCGGTAGCTGTAGCAGCTTCGCGGCACGAGTTACCGGCTACAAGCTACCGGCTACAGGCTATGTTCACGGGCGCAGCGAATCGGGAGTTGAAGCAGGAAGCTGTTCATATGGCAGAGTTGACCTTCGGAGAAAAGCTGCTGATCGCGCGCAAGCAGCTCGATCTCTTTCAATACGAAATGGCGGAGCGGTTGGGCGTGCATCCCAACTCGCTCACCAAGTACGAGCGCGGTGAAGGCAAGCCGCATGCGGCGGTGGTGCGCATGTTCGACCTGCTCTGCGAGCAGCAGGGCATTCGTTTTGACGACTACCAGAAGGTGTCCGCCGCGGCGGACAAGGGAGCAGCCATGAAAATCGTTTTGGCGGAAAAAGTTTCTCCGGGAACACTGGCCGTGTTTGCGGCCGAGCCGGGATGGGATGTTAAAACCCACGACCAGTTGCCCGAAGGCTTGCCGGCAGCGCTTGCCGATGCCGACGCGCTTGTGGTGCGCAGCGCCGTCCAGGTGGGCGACGAACTGATGTCGCACGCGCCCAAACTGCGCGTCATTGGCCGCGCCGGAGTGGGCGTGGACAACATCGATGCCAGCGCAGCCACGCGCCGCGGCATTGTGGTGATGAATACGCCGGGCGCAAATGCCGTCGCCGTCGCCGAACTCGCCATGACCCTCATGATCTCCCTGGCCCGCAAGCTTCCCATGGCCAACGCCACCATGCACGCCGGCAAGTGGGAGAAGAAGAATCTGCAGGGTACTGAGCTGCGCGGCAAAACTCTGGGCATTCTCGGCCTCGGCCGCATCGGTCTCGAAGTGGCAAAGCGCGCGCGCGGATTCGGCATGGAGCTTATCGGCACCGACCCATTCGTTTCCGCGGCCGTAGCGCGAGAGAACGGCATTACCCTGGTTCCCACTGAAGAACTCTTCGCCAAAGCCGACTATCTCACGCTGCACGTCGGCCTCACGCCGCAAACGCACGGCATCGTCAATGCAAAAACGATCGCGACCATGAAGAAGGGCGTGCGCATCGTCAACTGCGCGCGCGGCGAGCTGGTGGTCGATGCGGATCTGGTTGATGCGCTTAAGAGCGGCCAGGTGGCCGGCGCCGCTCTCGACGTGTTCACCGTCGAGCCACCCAAGGAGTCGCCGTACTTCGAGCTCGACAACGTGATTCTCACCCCGCACATCGCCGGCTCGACGGCCGAGGCGCAGGAAGCCGTGGGCATACAGATCGCGCGTCAGGTGCGCGAATACCTGAAGCTCGGCGTGGTGCAGAACGCTGTGAATATGCCCTCTTTGAGCCACGAAGAATACGTCAAGCTCGCCCCTTACATCGAGCTTGCGGGGCGGTTGGGTATGTTCCTTGCGCAGACAGGCAATGGAGGCATCGAATCCATCGCGCTGGTTTACGGCGGCGAACTGGCCGATGTGAAAACCGAGCTGGTGCGCAACGCTGCCGTGGCCGGCTTGCTCGCGGGTTCTGAAAATGTGAACCGCATCAACGCGGCAGCCGTTGCCGCCGAGCGCGGCATCCGCATACACGAGGAGAAGCAGGAGAGCCATCGCGGCGGCGCCGCTTCCGTGCTCACCATCGTTCTGCACACGGCGCAGGGCGAAAGCCGCGCCAGCGCCACGGTGATTCACGGCGAGCAGCCGCGCCTGCTCGCATTCGACGGCATCGATGTGGAAGCGCCGCTCGATGGCACACTCGTCGTCTGCCGCAACCTCGACGTGCCCGGCGTCATCGGACGCATCGGCACCATTCTCGGCCAGCAGGGCGTCAACATCGCCAACTTTGCACTGGGCCGCGAGCACTCGGGCCAAAAGCCGGTAAAGGCGCTGGCTGTGGTGCAGGTCAACGAGCCGGTCTCCCCGCAAGCGCTTGAAGCGCTCAAGGTAATCGACGCGCTGCTCGAAGCCAGGTTGGTGAAGCTGAATAACGGCAAATAGAAAATGCTTTAATCTGTCACGCAAGCGGAAAACTCCGCGGCATCCGGCAACCATGCCGCGGAGTTTGTTATACGACGGACGATGCGGCGTTATTGCACGTGAACGCTGCCGGAGCCGGTATCGACGCGTACTTCAGGGCCGCCGCCATTCAATTGCGCGTGAAGGTGATGCTTGTCCATGGAACTCTGCGTCAACGCAGGTTGGCCGGTAGAGATGCTTCCCGATCCCGTAGATGCGTCGAGCGTCATGGGCGCGTTGGCCGTCACCAAATCGATGCTCCCCGATCCCGCCTGCAGCCTCCAGGGCGATGAAGGCGTGCCTTCCGCTTTGATTTCGCCGGAACCGGTTTGTGCGTTCAGCGCGCCGTGTATGCCCTTCGCCTCAATTCTGCCCGAGCCGGTCTGAACCATGGCGTCGCCTTCCCCCGTGTTCTCGACGGCAATGTTGCCCGAGCCAGTCTGGAATCTGAATCCACTCTCGATCCCCGTGGCCGAGATATTGCCTGAACCGGTGGTGAATTTGGGATCCTGCCCTACGCCTTCATCGACGATGTTGCCGGAGCCGGATGCAGCGCTAACAGCGGCGTCAGCCGGAGCCTCGATCTCGTAATCGATGCTGATGTGGTTCGTTCCCTTCGCTTGCGGAGCGCCGATGCGAATCGCATTGCCTTGCTGCTCGATGGGAGGATTTGCCGCGATCGAGGCAACCCTGCCTGCCTCACTAGGGTCGTTCGAGCGGACGCGCCCATGAATGCGAATTTGGTTCGCCGATCCGCGCGTGAAGTGAATGTTTCCTGAAGCATTCGCGACGTGCAGGTCGAGCTTGCCGCTGAAAGTGAGAGTGCGATCGAAGGTGGCCTCGGTGGGGTTGGAGTTCGCACTCAGAAACAGCCCATGTCCGAAACCGTCGAGCATGGCAAGCAGTTCACCGCCGGGGCCGTTCGACGCATGGCCATTGGGGCTGCCAGTCGTTCCCGATGCTGGCACATCGATATGAATCGCCGGAATGTCGATATCACGCGCCGGAACATCGACATGCACGGCGGGTACATCGATGTGTTGCGCCGGAACATCTACATGCACAGCGGGCACGTCGATTTGCTGCGCCGGCACATCGATGTGTTTGGCCTGAACGTCAACGTGGATTGCCGGAACGTCGATGTGTTGCGCCGGCACGTTCACATGGACCGCCGGCACACTGACATGAACGGGAGGCACCTCGACGCGCGCGGGCGGCACCGGCGTTGCAGCAGGCGCGGTCGTGGCCTCGGGTGCGACGACGGCCGCGGGCTCAGCATCAGGCGACGTAGCAGGCTGGGCGGGTTCAGGCAGTGATTGAGCTGTGGCTGGCGCCGCACTCGCGTCCGGCGCGGTTTGCTGCGGCGTCTGTGCGGTAGCGGTTACGCGCACGAAAGTGGCGGCGGCAAATAAGACCACGGGAACGAGCAGAGCGGTGGCAAGCGTGTGGCGGCTTGCGGTGAAGGCCTGGCGGAAAGCGCCATCGTTGAACAGGCGCTCGATGCGGTCAGAGAGATTCGATGAACGGGCCATAGCAACTCCAATGAGGGTTGGGCGCGGCGCGGCCGCGAATTCGAGCAGGATCTGGGCGTAGGCCGCGCGACTGGCCGCTTCTTCAAGACCGGAGCGGTCGCTGATGGCCTCCGCCAGATCGGAGAGTTGACGTTTAAGCCACCACCCCAACGGGCTGAACCAGACGATGGCGGCATAGAGGCCGGCGAGAGCTTGCAAATAGAAGTCGCCCTGGCGGATGTGGGAGCGCTCATGGGCGAGAACGATGCGCAGCTTCTCGCTGTCCCAGGTGATGTAGTCCGCAGGCAGGACGACCGAACAGCCAATCGTGACGGGCGACGAAACAGCGGCGCTTGCGCGCACCCGCAGGCCGTGGTCGGCAACCAGCTCGGCCGAGATGAGCTTGGCAGAGCGCCAGAGAACCAACGCACGGATCAGTCCGTACACCAGGCGAATCAGTAACAATCCGGAGATTGCAAAGTAAAGAAGTGCTGCCGCCGCGAACAGCGAGAGAGTTGGAGACGCCGGCGTTGCGGAAGGCGGTGCCTCCGGAACAGGGAGAACGCTGAAGTCGCCGGGCACAGCTCTAAGGGAATCTGAATTGTGCGGGCGCGTCGCTGCCGGTCGAGAGAATCTCGCAGCGCGATTGGGCGTAGGCGGTTCGACGGGCTGCGCGTCTTTCGCGGTGACCATGTGCTCGGGCTGCGGCGCGGGAGTTGCCGGCGCGGCGCGATGCGCGAAGACGGGCAGCACCAGCGTAGCGCCGGGCAGACGCGAGGCAAAGGGCAAAAGCAGTGGCATCAAAAATGCCGCGGCTAGCACCAGCGTCCACGCGCTCTTGAGGGCGAGCACGTTGCGGACGCGGAAAAGGCGCAGGACCACCCAGACGCCGGCGGCGAGAGCCAATGAACGTAAGGCGGCGAAGGGCAATGCCAGGACACCATGGGCGAAGATCATTGAGGTGGTCATTTACGAGCCCCCTTTGCTTTTCTGTGGGCGGCACGGCCCACGCTGTCTTCGTGTTGCCGCGCTTCGCTGATGCGCGCGGCCAGGCGTTGCAACTCCGCTCGGTCCAGCACCTTCGAATCCACCATGCCCACCAGCAGCGCCTCAACGGAGCCCTCGCAGAACCAGTTGACGATGCGTTTGACGGCGCGGCCGGCCACGCGTTGGCGCGATTCTGCCGGGCGATACAGAAAGGTCCGATTCCTGACAGAGTGCGCGAGGTACCCCTTCTCTTCAAGGCGGCGCAGAACTGTGCGTATGGTCGAGTCCTTCAAGGGACGGTCGAGCCTCTTCGCGCACCTGTTCGGCGGTGACCGCGCCCAGCCGCCACACGATGGAGAGAATATCTCTCTCCAGCTCGCCCAGCTCCGCAGGATCATGTTTGGATTGAGTGTTACTTTCCATAGTGTTACTATGCGTAACATATAAAATAATTCGTTGTCAACAGGAATTCCTGAAGTTTGTGAAAAACCCAGGCGGGCGCGCGCTTCCCGACAGATTTATTTTGTGGGATCGGTGACGCGGCCCATGAACAGAATCGCTCCGGTCGTGCTGTCGCGAATAAGGAACAGGAAGGGGTGGTCGGCACGGAAGACGATGGGCGGCAGCTCGGGCATCGGGAAACGCGCAGCCGTCGCCCGCATCACAATCGCTGTGGCGGCCGCGGCCTCTGTTCCTTCTTCGTTCACGTCGATGAACGCCTTGTGAATGGCCGCCGAAATGGCGAAGTCAGGCTTGCCGTCCATGCCAGAGAAGTCCGCTGCGTCGCTGAAGGCCTGCGTCATGCCCATCTTGCCGAGGACGCCGCTCAGCTCGAACTGCTGCGTCATCTCGAAGCGGGGAAGGGTTAGGATCACCTCATCCTCCATCGCGAGCTTCTCAAGCCACTCCTTTTCCGCCGCGGCCGTAAAAGATTTCTCGAGCGCCGGAAGGCCTGCAATTTCCTTCGGCAAAAACACTACCATCGAGAGCTCGTTTCCCGCGTAGGGCAGCTCGATCTCCTGGAATGTGCCGCCGTCGTAATAGCGATAGCTGCCGGTGCGGTGCATCAGCGGCGTTTTCACGGAATCGGCCGCGCTCAGGTGGAACTCTCCGTCTTCGGTCTGAGCCTTGTCGAAACTTGATATCCAACTCCCCTTGAAATAAATGGCATTGGTCAGCACCAGCCGGGTTGCCGGCGTGATGACGCCGGGCCCGAGCAGATTCTGGATCTTGTTGTTGGTTTGCTTCTCGACCCACGCGTTGATGGTCGAGCGCGCGGCTTCGGGCGACGTTTTGAAATCGACCGGGTGGAATCCGGCGCCGTAGTTGGTCTCTACAAGCTTCAGGTAGGACGGGAGGAAGTGAGTATCCTGCTCGGCCCAGAGCGCGTCGGCCACACTCAGAGCGTATCCCTGGTGGGGCGCATTCATGCCAGCCAGCAATGCGCCCATGGCGGGGTGCAGGCGCTCAGGCGGCAGCGTGAAGTGGAAGACCTTTTCGATCTCGGCCGCTGTCTCGCCGTTGGCTCCGGCGTAGGCCATGGCAAAGGCCGTCGAGATGCTTTCCGGTGAGAAAAAAAGATTGCCCGGCTGCGCGCTGAACTGCTGGTAGAGATCGACAGCAAAAGCATTGCTGCCTTCGACGGCTTCGGCCTGGTCTGGAGAAGGGATCACGGGCGGCGCGGCGGCGAAGGCGGCCTGGCCGGCGAACAGCGAGAGAAGAAGACAAAGCGTTAGCTTCATGCATACCTCCTGTACTGGGCTGGAAAAGGGCGCCAACTGATCGTAGAACGCAGGATGCAACTTTTCTTGCACCGAGAATTGTGGCCGATCGATAAGCCGGCTTTCGCAACGGATTCGCAGTTAGCCCATCAGGCCCTTGTGCCCGAGCCAGCCGCGGAGATAGGAGGCTTGGCCGAGGTGGTAGGTCTCGTGGATGGCCATGAAGTTCACGATGCCGCTGATCTTTCCGTCGAGGCTGGGCGGGCCCTCTGGCGCTGGCTGCACGAGCAAGTCTTCCGGAACCGTTTCAAATGCGGCCGCCAGAGCGTGGCCGGACTCGCTCCACGTGCCGAGTAGCGACTCGGGCAACTGGTAGGCAGAGTCTTCCAGGAGTTTTTTGCCACGTCCAAAGATCTCAAGCGCTGGTTGCGCCCACCCGGAGCCCATGAAATGCAGGACACGGCCACGGCCCAGCGCCATGTGGCCCACGATCCACGCCATGTGATTCAGCCTTTCATCGGGGCGCTTGAGCCACTCTTCGGGCGAGAGATCGCTGACGGTCTGCTTCAGGAAGCGGGAATTGAAGCGGTAGTTTTCGGCGGCGGTGGCGACGACTGTGGGGATAGGCACAGAGCCTCCTGACGTTGGCATGGCGCGACGGTGCTACGCGCGACTTAGGTACGCGCCTTCACTGGTGTCAACCCGAATCTTTTCTCCCTCGTTAATGAACGAGGGAACCTGGACCACAAGGCCGGTTTCGGTCTTGGCAGGCTTGGTCACGCTCGATGCCGTCGCCGACTTCAATCCCGGCTCGGTTTCGACAACTTCTAGATCGACGGTCTGCGGAAGCTCGATGCCCACAGGCTGCCCGTCGAAATAGCTGACATGAATCTGCAGGTTGGGCGTGAGGTATTCGACCGTGTCGCCGAGTGTCGCGCTCTTGAGCACAGTCTGCTCGAAATCCTGCGGGTTCATGAAATAAAAATCGTCGCCATCGGCATAGAGGAATTCCATGAGGATTTCGTTGACGATCACCTTCTCGATGGCGTCGGCGGAGCGGAAGCGGTGCTCGAACATCGCGCCGGATTTCAGGTTCCTCAGCTTGGCCTGGATGAAGGCGCGAAGGTTGCCGGGCGTACGGTGCTCGACCTTGAAGACCGTGTGCAGCTGGTCGTTGTGTTTGATGATCATGCCCGGACGAAGTTGCGTGGCGGGAATCGCCATAAATGTTGCAGCTCCTTGCTGGATTTGCGCGCATCGCGCAATGAATTATGCCGTTTGGCCTGCATTTATTGTAGCCCAGCCAAGAGTCCTGCATTAGGCAGCGGAGCAGGGCCGCCATTGCCGCCGCCGGCGGGCTTCTCCGTGTTCTCTCGGGGCTGGTGACTATGGTTCTTGGCCCTGGCGGGGCGCGCTCGCACCGTCGCACGAGGGATTTAGAATAACCAGGAGTCCTAGAGACGACGCGTGGGAGAAGGCAAGAGCTCATGAGCAAGCCAGTTTCTATCTGTGTGATCGGGTCCGGTTACGTCGGACTCGTGGCGGCTGCCTGCTTTGCCGAGATTGGTCACCGCGTGATCTGCGTGGACAACGACGAATCCAAGGTTGGTCAGCTACGCTCAGGCGGCGTGCCTATCTTCGAGGAGCACCTGCCGGAGTTGCTGGCCAGGCACGGTGGCAACTCGATTCTCTTCACCACGGATCTGGGCCAAGCCGTGGAAAAGAGCGAAGCGGTGTTTATCGCAGTCGGCACGCCGCAAGGCGATAGCGGCGCCGCCGATTTGTCCTACGTGGAAGCAGTGGTGGCCGAGATCGCGCGCTCCATTACGAGCTATAAGGTCATTGTGGAGAAGAGCACGGTTCCGGTCTACACCAACGACTGGATCCGGCGCGTTTTCCTTCGCCATGGCATCGATCCGGAAGGCTTCGATGTGGTCTCGAACCCCGAGTTTCTGCGCGAAGGCACTGCGGTCAAGGATTTTCTGCATCCCGACCGCATCGTAGTCGGCGCTAACAACGCGCGGTCCGCGGAGGTGCTTAAACGTATCTACGAGCCGCTGACCAGCGGTAGCTATTATCAGCAGCCCGGCGCGCTCCAGGGCGCGTGCAACGCCGCCCATCCCGCGCGGCTGATCATCGCTTCGACGCAAAGCGCTGAGATCATCAAGCACGCCTCGAACGCTTTTCTGGCCATGAAAATCTCGTTCATTAACGCCGTCGCCAATCTGGCCGAAGCCGTCGATGCGGACATTGAGGATGTTTCTCTGGGGCTGGGGCTCGACAGCCGAATCGGCCCAAAGTTTTTGCGCGCCGGACTTGGCTACGGCGGCTCCTGCTTCCCCAAGGATGTGGCCGCGTTTCACTGGGTGGCGCAAGAGCGGGGCGTGGATTTTCAACTCCTCGAAGAAGTGCGCAAGATCAACGAGACGCAGAAGGAAGTTTTCTTCAATAAGGTGCGCTCGGCCCTGTGGACGCTGCGCGGCAAACGGCTGGCGGCGATGGGCCTGGCCTTTAAGGGCGAGACCGACGACGTTCGTGAGTCGCCGGCCGTCAATATGATTGAAATGCTGCTCGATGCCGGCGCGATTGTGACGGCCTTCGATCCCGCGGCGATGGAGCGCGCGAAAGAAGTGTTGCCGCCCGCGAAGAACATGCATTATGCCGGCGATCTCTACGAAGCAGCGAAAGACGCCGACGCGCTGCTGATCCTGACCGACTGGAAGGAGTTCGCCGCCATCGATCTCCCGCGGCTGAACCGCGCCATGCGCTTCCCGATCGTGATCGACGGCAGAAACCTTTATAAGCCGCAAGAAATGCAAAGCCACGGATTCACCTACGTGAGCGTAGGCAGACCGACCGCGTATCATGCGCAGGAAGGGAAACCGCGTAAAGGCAGGGACTGAGGGAAGTATGTGAGTGCGAGTGTGAGTGTGCGAGTGCGCGCTGATCACTGGTCACTCACACTCACACTGATCACTCACACTGTTGACCGACCGCTGTTTTTAGGGCACGAGACTTTGACCATGCACGTACTTGTTACCGGCGCAGCCGGGTTTCTCGGATCGCATCTCACCGACCGCCTGTTGAGCGACGGCCACACGGTTCTTGGCGTGGACAATCTCTCCACGGGAGACCTCGAAAACCTTGCCCACCTCGGCGGTCATCCGCGCTTCCGTTTTGAGGAGCGGGATATCTGCACGAGTTTCGATCCTGGCCACGTGGATTACGTCTTCAATCTGGCTTCACCGGCCAGCCCGCCGGAGTATCTCCGCCTGGGCATTCAGACCTTGCGCGTGGGCTCGGTGGGCGTGGAGCATACTCTCGAAATCGCCGCGCGGCACAACGCGGCTTACCTTCACGCTTCAACTTCGGAGTGTTACGGCGACCCGCGCGAGCATCCCCAGAGCGAAAGCTACTGGGGCAATGTGAACCCCATCGGTCCGCGTTCGGTCTACGACGAAGCCAAGCGCTTCGCCGAAGCCATGGTCATGGCCTACCACCGCTCCCGCGGCGTGAGCGCACATCTGGTGCGCATCTTCAACACCTACGGCCCGCGCTTGCATCCGGCCGACGGCCGCGTGATCTCGAATTTCATGATGCAGGCCCTGCGCGGCGAGCCGCTTACCATCTACGGCGATGGCCAGCAGACGCGCAGCTTCTGTTATGTTGACGACCTGATCGATGGCATCATGCGCCTGGCGCACAGCGACGAACACCTCCCGGTCAACATCGGCAATCCCGCGGAGTTCACCATTCTCGAATGCGCGCAAACCGTGCTCGAGGTTACCGGCTCGAAGAGCAAACTGTGCTTTGTCGATTTGCCGGTGGACGATCCCACGCGCCGCTGCCCCGATATCACCAAGGCGCGCACGCTCCTCGGATGGGAGCCGCACATCCAACTCAGGGAAGGCCTCGCAAAGTCGCTCGATTACTTCAAGAGCAAGCTGGTGCACGGCAAGGACGCAGCGCCAAAACCCTAGCGCGGCGGCTCGCAAGGCTCAGCGCGCGCCATGACTGGCAGACCAGGCCGACGGTAACGATGTTCGGCGGCCCGGTAACGTCTGACTCGCTAAAGCCAATCGACAGAAGATCGTCCTGATCGATAGCGCGACCCGCCGCCTCCGGGCCTGAAATTGATTAGCGATTCAAGGCCAGACCCAACCGCTTGCCCTTCCAGAACAAGAGGGCAGCCAGACCGAGGATCCCAGTGCACATTGACACGAACGTTCCGGGCTCCGGGGTTGTTTCGGAAATGGGGATGTCGTAGGACGTGATGGCGAAGGTTCCCGTTTCCGATAAGAATCCAACATCGCCATTGCCTTGGGGGTAATCGTACCATCCGTCGTAAACGGGGCCGCCGCCGCCCACGGAATAGCCAAAGAAGATGTTGAGGTCATCGCCATTGCCGAATTGGAATGCCAGGCCGTCTTCGTCGAGATAGGTACCGCTAATCCGAAACAGATCGAGCAGATCGTCGTAATCGAAGGCGTTGGGACCACTGCCAAGACGGGTTGAGCCGCCGGGACCGTTGGGATTTGCGACCAGGGAGACGGAGCCGCTGTCGTCCCCGTCATTAAACGTGCAGCCATTGCAACCGGTGATCAGCCATGGGTTGCCAACGCCCTCAAAGACGCCGGTGAGTGTGCCGGAGCCGGAGACGCCGCCGGCGTCGGTAAAGGTGAAGTTAAAGGTATCGGCATGCGCAGCCAGCGCCAGTGAAAAGGCCGCTGCCAGCACCAGAATGGCGGATGCAAATTTACTGAGATTTCTTCGCATCTCCACGGCTCCTTGACGAAAGCATGACTACGACGAAGGCATGAATTCCCGAGCCGTTGCGCTTTAGCAGACACGACGGCACAGCAATCGCCTGATAGTTAATTCGAGGTTCTGCCGCGCAGGGGAACCGAGGAAGGCGGGGCGTACCCCTTCTTGTCTTGTGTAGCAGAGAAATGGACAGGCACGCAAGTTAAATTCGGAGGGCTACGGCAATTTCGGAATCTCTAGAGAAAACCGGCGGCCAACTGTTCGATCTGCGCAGGGGGTCGTGCCGTGAGCCACGGCCTCGCTTCGGTTACCGCGGCGGCTCGTAAGGCTCGGCGCGCAGTAGATTCGACAGCGTATTGCGCTCGCCCGGCGTAAAGGTGTTCTGGTAGCGCGCGGAGTTGAGCACGGTGTCACGCTGGTCGAGAGGCACCGATCGCAGATCTTGAAATGCGCGCTTGACGAGCGCCTGGCGCTCCGGCGGCAGTGCCATCAAGTTGCGGCCGGCCTGGCGCACCTGTGCCTGCTCCTGCGAAGACATGCGTTCCAGCATTTCGCTGCGGGCCAGGCGGCGCTGGCGTTGCTCCTCCGGCATCTGATTAAGTTGGTGTAGTTGCTGCACAAGACGCTGCTGGGTGGGTGGCGGCAAGCGATTAAAGCTTGGATCGTTGCGCAGCAGCCGCTCCTGCTGTTCAACCGGTAAGCCTCGATGCTGGTTCAACCAGTCGCCCAAGTGTCCCGGAGGGGCAGCGCCGGGATAAGCGTTTCCGGGGCGCACAGCATTGGGATAGGCCGGACGAGTGTACGCGGGATTCTGCGCTCCGGGACTTGCCGGGTATCTGGTAACCGGGCGCATACCTGGATTCTGCGGCTGATTCGGCCGCTGTTGATTCTGATATTGCCGCTGCGGGTTTTGATTGCCGCGCGGCTGATTCTGATATTGCCGCGGAGAGTATTGTTGCCGGGCGGCAGGTGGCCGGCCCTGCGCGGGACCGGAACGCATGCCCGTAGCCGGACGGGACTCAGCGCGACGCTGAGCGTGTGCACTGGT
>CAVXOO010000215.1:0-9397 GCA_963762945.1 uncultured Acidobacteriaceae bacterium
CCCTAGGGGAGTGACAATGAAGACGAACGCTGTCTTGTTTTCTGTCCTGCTCTTCTGTTCAGCCGCATGGTTCCCGGGGCCGCTGGCCGCGGCGCAAACCCAGCGGGCGCTGCTGGTCGGCATCAATATCTATCAGCCCCAGGGCACCGCGGCCGCGCATCCCGCGAACTGCGTTTACGGCCGCTGCGGGCCCAAAGCATTTCAGAATCTGGACGGCTCAGTGAACGATGCCGAGGGGATGGCGGACCTGCTGACCAGCCCCAAATTCGGATTTCCCGCCAATCAGGTGGTGCTGTTGACCAATCCTGCGCCGCCCAAAGCACGGCCCGGCGTCATCATTCTTCCCGCCTCCGAGACCACGCGCGAAGGAATTCTCGCCGCCATGCAAAAGTATTTGGTCGATATCCCCGAAAAGGGCGACACCGTGGTTTTCTACAGCGCCAGCCACGGATCGCTGCGCATCAACAGCAAGGGCACCAAGCTCACCGTCCTGGTGAACGGAAAATATCTGCCCGCCGACAGCACCCTGGTGCCCTCCGACGCATACAAGGGCGGCTACGACATCCGCGACCGCGAGATGACGCGCATTTTTAATGCGGCGCTCGACAAAGGCGTGCATCTGACGGTGATCTTCGACAGTTGCCACTCCGGCGGGATGACCCGCGGCATGGGCCCCAATTACGTCGAGCGCACTCTCGCCTACGACCCGCGCGATATTCATGAAGCGCCCGGCGCCCTGACTGCGCCCGCCGAGCGCCAGGACAATCCCGCGCTGATTTTTTCCGCGGCGCAGCAGGATGAATCCGCCAAGGAGCTGCCCCCGGCCGACTCGAACGCCGAGCCGCACGGGGCCTTTACCTCGGCATTGCTTCAGGCGCTCGAGGTGCTGCCCGCCGACGCGCCCGCATCGCTTATTTACGAACGCGTGCGCGCGGTGCTCGAGGGCAGCAGCGTGCCCGATCAGGAGCCCGATCTGGACGCCTCGGAGGCGCGCCGCCAGCAGCCGCTTTTTGGCGGCGCCGTGGCAAAATCCGGCAAAGTTCGCGCGACTGCGCTCGGCACCAACAGCGATGGCGCGGTCCTGCTCGACATTGGCCAGGTGGCCGGTTTGGGAGTTGGCAGCGAGTTGACCTCGGAGCTTCTGGCGAAGGACGGCAACCCGGTGGTGCTGCGCATCAAGGAACTGAACGGCATTGCGCGTTCTACCGCCGACGTGGTCAGCCCGGCCGGCGCTACGGTCGCGCCCGGTGAGATCTTCGATCTGAGCAAATGGGTTCCCTACGAGTCCGCGGTGCTGCGCATCTGGCTCGGGCCTGCGAATCTCTCTGAGCAACAGGTTCTGGCGGCAGCAGCCGAGGTGCAGGCCTCGGGCGCAACGCTGGTCGCCGATCCCGCCGAGCAGCCGTGGACGCACGTTCTCACCTGGGACGGTTCGCAATGGATGCTCAAGACAGCCGGAGCGAAACCGCCTGTCGCGCTGGGCGATCCGCTCACTGCCAGCGCGCTCAAGCAGCATCTTCCCGCAGACGCGAAACTCTGGGCCGATCTTCCACCCTCGCACGAGTTGGCCGCGGCGCTCGCGCCAGCCGCCGACAGCGCCGTCGAGTTGACGGCCAACATGGCCACTGCGCACTACGTGCTTGCGGGCATCCTTACCGGCGACGGCCCCGCGTATGCCTGGTATCACAAGAGCGAGTTTGCCGCCGGCCCGCCTTCGTCCACAGTGGCCGCGCACTCGCCCGGATGTTCCGCCACTTCACCTTATCCCGTGCGTAGCGACTGGATTCCGATTGCCGACGCGTCCGCAGTGGACGCTGCCAGCGACAAGCTGAATAACTATGCGCTGCGGCTGGCCAAGGTGCGCGGCTGGATCGAGCTTGCCAATAACCCCACCGAGGATTCCGTTTCCGAGTACTATTCGCTGGCCCTGATTCCCTCGCCCAACGGCACGCCGGCCAGCGACACCGCGTTCGCCGATAACCAGCTCACGCATCAGGGCGATGAATTCAAGCTGGCGCTCACCTCGACTGACCGCATCACCGATCCGCGCTGGGTCTATGTGCTCGACATCGATTGCCAGGGCCGCGGGAAGTTGCTTTACCCTAAGGGCTTCACGGGAAATCAGTTTCCCAACAAGGGCGACGAGGAGCGCCAGTTTTTGCTGCCGAGAGCCGGAGCGTTCGTGATTGGAAAGCCGTTTGGCGTAGACACATTGATCCTGCTCTCGACCGAACAGCCGCTGCCCGATCCCTTTCAGTTGAACTTCGATGGCGTGGCCGAGCGCGGCATGCGCGGCGCAGCTTCGCCGCTCGAAAAGCTTCTGAGCAACACCAGCGGGGGAAGCCGCGGAATCAATGAACCGGAACCAACCAACTGGGGCGTCAGCTTTTCCACCGTGCACAGTGCCCCAAAGAGTGTGTCACAGTGATGTTTGTAGTTTGAATGCGGGCCTTTTTCATTTACTGAGCGGCCGGCGGCTCACGAGCTTTGGTTTCCCGGCAAAATTTGGAGGTAGAACGATGTCCATTTCCCGTCGTAATTTTCTTACCGATGCATCCATGCTCGGGCTGATGAGCGCGCTGTTGCCCGAGCTGGCCGCGGCGCAGGCCCAGGCAGCGCAGGCGCCCGCCGAAGATTTGCCTCACGATTCCTACGCTTTTTGGAACGGGTTTTTCGACTCCGTAAATCCGCTCAGTCGAAACTACGGCACGGCGGCGGCATCGCGCGGCCCTGAGGACCAGTTGCCCGATCCGGCAGCGCAGACCCAGTATCTGCGTTACTGCGTGCCCAAGAAAGCCATCCGCTACGCCTCCGACATCGATCGGGAGGAGCTGCTGGACCACGACGGCGACGTGTCGGTGAACATAGCGCTGGCGCAGTTCCGGCCTGGCGCCGGAGAGGCCAGCCTGCATCCCTCGCAGTTGCGCATCGACACCACGCAGATTCACCCCATCATGGGAATCGTCGCGCCGCTGGCATGGTCGGCCATCGCTTCGCTCAATCCCAACAAGGCGGGAAAGGTTTCTCTCGACCAGCTCGGCTTCAAATCGCCGCAGGCCACGCAGGGCACCAGCCGGATTTTGCTTACCGGCGGCACAGGAAAGATGGCCGTCAACGTCTCCAAGGCTGCCCAGACTTCCATGTTCGTCAAGGCTCTGAATATCATGATTCAAGGCGCCAAGATCGCGGCTCCCATTGTGAGCCTTCCCGCCATCAGCGTTCCAGCGCTCAGCTCATTTACAGAGATGCTGAGCTACTGGGAAGACCGCACGCGCTTTATCATGGCCGGCAATTTGACCACCGCCGTGGCCACGCAGCAGGCTCTGGACGATCCTGACCACGAACCCTCCTACATCGGTCTCGCCTCGGGCGACTACCTGATGGTGCCGCAGAGACACGTAGACGAATTGCACAAGGCTTTGCCCAACCTGGACCTGGTGCAGGGTTACCTGGTGGCCAAGGACGCCGACCCCACCTTGCCGATTGCCGAGCGCGCGGACAGCGCAGTGCCCGGCATTACCTATGCCACGATGCGAGTCAGCGTGCAGCCGGCGCAATCTTCGGGAGGCAGGCCCACTTCTTCTTCTGCGGCGGACGATAGCAGCGATTGCCCGGTTCCGCCCAAGAAGAAGGCCACTACCAAGTAGAAGGGCCGATAACCTGAAAAAAACCGACAAATAGAGAGCGTTGGCGCGGATATCTCAGTCCACAAATTGATGGCGTAACCGGTCGGGAGACGGGACTCATAAACGCTCCCGCACTTGAGTGGGCAAGGTCCGGGAATTTTTGGGACTGCAATCCAGTCTACGCGAGCAGTTTCTTCGCCACCTTCACGTACAATTCGACCGCCTCAAGCAGCTCTTTTTTCGCCAGCTTCTCAAAGGGCGTGTGCGCTACGTGAATGCTTCCAGGGCCGAGCAAGAGCGGCTCGCCCCAATTCGAAAGTTGCGGAATGTCGGTGGTGAACTTGACGATCACCGTCGGCAGGCCTTCGACCGCGCGCAGCCGTACGAAGGGAATCTCGAGCGTGAAGTCAACTTCAGCCAATCCCTCCGCCGCATCGATGAGCGCCTTGCGCACCAACGCCGAATCGCCGACCAGCCGGACCAGCACCTGCGCCTCGGCTTTATCGGCAATGACGTTGGGCGCGTAGCCGCCTTGAATCTGCCCGATGTTCAACGTGGTCGAGCCCACGTCTTCGGTCACTGGCAGCTCGAGCTTGAGCAGCTTCGCCAGCACTTCGACCAGCTTGTGCACGGCGCTCTCGCCGAGCTCGGGATACGCCGAGTGCCCCATCTTGCCCGTGGAGCGAATGACCGCGCGCAGTGCGCCCTTTGACGCGAGAGCCAGCTTGTTGTCCGTGGGCTCGCCGTTAATCAGGTAGCGGCTGCCCTTGGGATTGAGATTCGCAGCCTTTGCGCCCGCCGAATCGCGCTCTTCGCCGGAGACAAACAAAACGCCAATCCGAAATCCCGCCGCGCGCAGCGACTCGGCCGCGGCAACCTGCGCCGCGATGATTCCCTTGGCGTCGGAAACTCCGCGGCCATACATGAAATCCGCATCTTCGCTGAACGGAATGTAGGGCGGAACCGTATCCATGTGTGTGGAAAAAACCAGATCGGGCGTCTGTCCTTTGGGTCCGCCGTAGACGTTCCATCGCGGCCCCGCGCTTGAGCTTTCGTGCGGCTGCGGAACGGCTGTTTTCTCCACCTCCCAGCCCCTTTTGCCGAGATATTCCGCCAGAAAATCTCCGACTGCTCCCTCGTGGTAGGTCGTTGATTCAATTTCGCATAACTGGCGTGTCAGGGCGATGGGGTCAAGCGGAGTACTTGCGGGAGAATCGTTCGTCATGATGTTGCCAGAATACCGTAGTCACCTCTCGTGTTACTTGCGATGCGGCTTCGGCGCTTCGCCATCGCTCGCGCTCCGCCCCGAACGGCGTAAAATGAGGAGTGGAATGAACGCGACCTCCGCACCCCTACAAGTTGAAACACATGAGAGCGGCCCGGCCCTTTCTGCGCGCGAGAGTGTGCCGGCCCCTGGAGCCGTTCGCGTCTTTGCGCTTGCCAGCTGGCTGAAGGAGCAGTTGCCATGACGCCTTCCAGCGAGATCGCTCTCGAATCCCTGCACGCGGCAGCCACCGGCGTCTTCGCCGGCGCGCTCAAGGCGTGCGATATCGCGTCCGCCTTCGACCGCCGCCTGCAATTCGAAGGTCATTTTCTCTATCGTCTTCTTCCCGACGGCAGCGGCCCTTCTACCATCGATCTGTCGAAATTCAAGCGGGTGTTTGTGATTGCGCTGGGCAAAGCCGCCAGCCCAATGCTCGAAGTGCTGCTGGACCGCATGAAGCACCGCAAGGGGCTGCGCGGCATCTGCGCCTCAAACCAGTTGCCCGCCTGCCGCAACTGGCGCTTCCGCTACTTCGAGAGCGGCCATCCTTTGCCCAACGAAGAATCTTTTGCAGCCGCGCGCGCCGCGCTGGCTCTGCTGCGCAAGGCGCGCAAGGACACGGTTGTCTTCTTCCTAATCTCTGGCGGCGGCTCGGCGCTTTTCGAATTGCCGCTCGATCCGCACGTCACGCTTGAGGAAACCATCGAGTTCAACCAGTTGCTGCTGGCCTCGGGCGCGCCGATCAACGAGGTCAATACCCTGCGCAAGCATTTCTCCGCGGTAAAAGGCGGCCGCCTGGCCATGGCCGCGCCCGAAGCGACCAAGGTGAGCCTGCTACTGCCGGACGTTCCCTTGCGCACGCTCGACGCGCTCTCCTCCGGACCGACCTCGCCTGACCACTCTACCGTGGCCGATGCGCGCGAGCTGATCGCAAAATATCATCTCTCCGAAAAGCTCCCCGCCTCGATTCGTGCTTTCTTTGAGCGCGCAGATTTCCCCGAATCGCCCGGCAACAAGACCGGGCGGATTACGTTCCTGCCGCACAAGATGCCGTGGGCCGACGCCGCGCGGCCGCGCAGCATGACTTCGGCAAAGAGCATGAGCGGCGAGGATGAGGCCTTCCAGAATTCGGTGTACGAGATTCTGCTTTCCAGCCACGATCTGGTAGAAAGCACGCGCACTTTGGCGCGCAACGCGGGCTATCACGTGATTGTCGACAACGGATGCGACGATTGGGATTACGCCGACGCCGCCCGCTACCTGCTGGAGCGATTCCACAACCATCGCGCCCGCAATGCCCGCCTCTGCCTGATCTCCGTGGGCGAAGTCACCGTGACAATGAACCGCACGCCGGGCGCGGGCGGCCGCAATCAGCAATTCGCTTTGGCCTGCGCTCTCGATCTCGCCAAGTATCCGGGCGAGCGCCTCATGGTGCTCAGCGCCGGCTCCGACGGCATCGACGGCAACACGCAGGCGGCCGGCGCCATCGCCGACCCGACCACCGTCGCGCGCGCCCGCACCTTCGGCTTCGATCCCGAACAGTCGCTCGCCGAGTTCAATGCCTGCCCGCTCTTCACGGCCATTGGAGATTCCGTGGTTACCGGACCGACAGGCCACAACCTCCGCGACCTGCGCCTGTTGATCTCGGAAAGCGACTAGAGCTGGTTGCAAAAACAAAATCCGCCCGACTGATTGAAAAACGTTCCTCAGGGGCTAAAGCCCCGCAATTTATGCGCCTTTTACGGCACGGCTAAAGCCGTGCCCTTTCGCGTTTCCGTTTTTGGGGCTGGCTCGAAGCTGACATACCGATTCGCTGACTTGCCGACGCGCTGACTTGCTAGCTCGCTGACTTGCTTCCTCGCTCCCTCGTTCCCTTGCTCCCTCGTTCCCTTGTTCCCTTGTTCCCTGCTTCTCCGGTGGAAATCCTCTCGAAGTTTTTCCCGCGCGCCCGATGCCTCTCGATTAGGATGGGTGAGTGCCTCGAAAATCATCCCGCAGGGCCGCGGGTAAACTACCCGACATTCGCACCGTTGCCGCCGTCGCCAAGGTTTCCATTGCCACGGTCTCTCGAACCGTCAACGGTTCTTCGCTGGTAAGCGACCGCCTGAAAAAACGCGTCTGGCAGGCCGTCAAGCAACTCAACTATCTGCCCAACACCCACGCTCGTACCCTGGTCTCGGGCCGTAGCCGCCTTTTTGGCATCATCGTGGAAAACATCACCAATCCTTTCTTCCCCGAGCTGATCCAGAGCTTCGAAGAGATCGCCGCCGCGCGCGGCTACGAGATACTGGTCAGTTCCACCAACAGCGATCCCGTTATTCTGGCTGCCTGCGCGCGCCGCATGCTGGAGCGCAAGGTGGACGGCGTGGCCGTAATGACCTTTGGCGAAGAGGAGCCCGTGCTCGACCAACTGGTCCATCGCGGCGTTCCCATTGTTCTTGCGGAGTTCAAGCTCGACGACCCCAAAGCCAGCACCATTCTTCTCGACTACTCCACCGGCATACACGCCGCGGTTCGCCATCTCGCGGAGCTTGGGCATCGCGCCATCGGCTTTCTCGCCGGCCCGCACAGTCTGCACTCCGCCATCACGCGCGAAAACGACTTCCGCGCCGCCATCGCGGCCGGCGGGCTGCCGCTCGAGAAGAAATGGATCATCGAGTGCGACCACACGCTCAAGGGCGGCGTCGCCGGCTTCGAGCAGTTGCGCAAACTGGCGCAGCGCCCGACCGCCATCGTCTGCTCCAACGACATGACCGCCATCGGCGTCCTGCGCGCCGTTTACGCGGCCGGCCTGCGCGTGCCGCAGGATCTCTCCGTGGTCGGCCTCGACGACATCGGCTTTGCCGAATACACGCTGCCCCCGCTCACTACGATTCGTCTGTCGCGCGCGGAACTGGCGCAGGCCGCCTTTGAAGCGCTGCGCATGCAAGCCGAAGAACCCGACGATCCGAAAATGAAGCGCGAGTTCCTGGTTTCGACCAGTCTCGTGGTGCGCGGTTCCACGGCCCCGCCGCCCGGCACCGGTTTGTCCTGAACGGCTAGCCTGACCCATTTGCCTGATCCGTTTGCATCCGTGCCTCGATCTTTGCGCCGGCCCTTGGTCCCCTGCCGTGGATATGATGAAAAAGACCGGGAGCATTTTTTATTTGAAGGACTAACATCCACCGTGCTGCCGCGTCGAATGCAAAAAGTGCGGTTCAATTCTCTCGCAGTTTGCAATCGATCTCGCCCATCAAGGAACTACTTCGGTATACCTCGCGTACTGGAATCCTATGAAGACCTGGGTTAGCGGAATTATGTTCTGCCTGGCATGCGGAAGTCTGCATGCGGCCGTGCCCCGGACTTCTCGCCAGAATGAGCCCAAACCGGCGGCCGCGGCGGCCAAGAAAAGCGCCACGGCCGATCCGCTCATTGACCGCCCCTTGCATCTGGCCGACTTCCCTGAGATGCAGCCGCCGGCCGATCTCCGCGCGCGTCTGGCCCGCGTCTCCGATTTCATCCAGAACACACCCTTCGACGGTCAGGCGGCCACGGAAAAGACCGAAGTGTGGATGGCGCACACAAAAACCACGCTCTATTTCGTCTTCATCTGTTACGACCGCCATCCCGAGCTGATTCGCGGCCATCTGGCTCGCCGCGAGAATATTTTGAACGACGATGGCGTGGCCATACTCCTCGATCCATTTCGCGATCGTCGTTTGGGCACGCTGTTCCGGGTCAATCCGGCCGGGGTTCAGGCCGACGCCTCCTGGAGCGAGGCCAACGGCACCGATTTCAGCTACGACACGGTATGGGATTCCGAAGGCCGCGTGACCAAAGACGGCTGGATGGCGCTGATCGCCATCCCCTTCCGCAGTCTGCGTTTCCGCAGCAACGAATCCGAATGGGGCGTGGTCTTCACGCGTTATCTTCCCCGCAACTCCGAGCAGGACTACTGGCCGCGCGTTGCCGCCGACGTGACAGGCACTCTGAGCCAGGAGGCAATTCTCAACGGCATCGAGGGCGTGACCGGCTCGCGCAACTTTCAGTTGAACCCCTACACCCTTGCGCAAAACGAGCGCAACCTGATCGACATCGATCCCACCAACCCCTTCTTCAGTTCGCGTCACCTTGAAGGCACGGGGGGCGGCGAGGCCAAGCTGATTGTCAAAGACAGCATCGTGATCGACGCCACCTTGAACCCCGACTTCAGCGACATCGAATCCGAGCAGCCGCAATTCACCGTTGACCAGCGCTTCCCTGTCTATTTTCCCGAACTGCGGCCCTTCTTCCTCGAGAACGCCAACTACTTTGTCACGCCCATCAATCTGATCTACACGCGCAACATCGTGCATCCCGAGTACGGCATCCGCGTGACGGGAAAGATCGATCACACCAATCTCGGACTGTTTGTCACCGACGATCGCCAGCCCGGCCAGGCCTTCGCCCCCGGCGATCCGCTCTACGGAAAGCACGCCACCGTCGCTGTGGGCCGCGTCAGCAAGACCAACCGAACCAAGCACGCATA
>CAVXOO010000216.1:0-12052 GCA_963762945.1 uncultured Acidobacteriaceae bacterium
GATGCGCACGTGCAGGACGTGTACAAGTTCAACGACAAGTTGTCCGTGGCCGCGGGCTTCAAGGTGGAGGAAACCACCACCAACGGCAGTCTCTCGCCCACCTTCACGTCCAGCCCTGGGTACACGGCCGGGACCTACGCGCAGGGCCAGCTAACTTCCGGCAAGCCGATCCTGCCCCAGTTCGGCGCAAACTACAAGCTCGACAAACAGAACGAAATCTTTGGCGACGTGGCCTACAACGTGCGCTCGTATGTACCCGGCGGCTATGGCTTCGGCAACTCGCCCTGGGGAACCACGCAGGCTGGCTTCGACGCGCTCAATTCCTCACTCAAGCCCGAAACTTCGTGGACCGAAGAGGGCGGCTACCGCTACACCGGCCACAAGGCCGCCGCGCAGGCCAGCTACTTCCACGTCAATTTCTCCGATCGCCTGCTGGCCTTCGCGAATGGCAGCGGCATCCAGGGCAATCCTTCCACGCTGAACAACGTCCCCGGCGTTACCACCAACGGCATCGACGGCTCGATCAGCGTTCACCTCACACCCGAATGGACGCTCTACAACGCCGCCACCTGGAACCGATCGACCTACAGCGGCGATCCGAAGACGACCACCGGCACCTGCATCTACACGCTTGCGGGCGGCGGCTGCGACAGCATCCAGGGCAAGATCGCCGTGGATACACCTGAGGGAATGTACAAGACTTCGCTCGAATACAAGAAGTCCAGCTTCTTTGCCCACATCGGTGCGGACTACATGTCAACCCGTTACTTCACTTATTCGAATGACGGCTCGGTTGATGGCCGCTGGCTCAGTGATTTCAGCGCGGGCTACGACCGGGAACAGTTGGGCGCTTTCAAAGACTTCAAAGCGCAACTGAACATCTCCAATCTGGCCGGCGAACAGTACTACGCCTCAATGGGCACCAACGGGTTCGTGCTGCACGACCCGCTTTCGGTCAACGACAACACTCTGCAGGTGGGAGCTCCGCGCGCCATCTCCGGTACACTCTCGATTCGTTTCTGAGCTCGATTCGTTCCTGAGCAGCGCTGAACTTAGCGGCTCCCCCGCAACGCGGTCCGCAGGCCGGATGAACGGCCTGCGGACCGCGCCCACGCAATCAGGAACGATGAGATGAGAAATCGTCTTTAATGACGTGGCTGCAACGATCGCCAGCGGCTGACCCCGCCTTCACGCCTCCGTCATCTCCCGGCCCTTGGCCTCGCGTCCTAGCGCCGTCAGCCCGGCCAGCACCACGGCGACGACGGCCACGGTCACGGCCAGCACCGCCGGATAACTTCCCCAGCGCTCGGCCGCCAGCGCCTGGCCCTTGCCGTTCCACGACGTTAGGAGCGCGCCCAGCTGGTAAGCCAATCCCGGCGCAGTGGCCCGCACTGGAGCCGGCGAGAGCTCGGTGAGATAGGCCGGCACCACGCCCCAGGCGCCCTGCACCATAAACTGCATCAGCACCGCGCCGATCGCGAGCGTCACCGCCGTGTGCCCATAAGCGTAAAGCGGAATTACGGGCAGAGCCAGCAGGGCCGCCGTGATGATCGTGCGTCTGCGGCCCCAGGTCTCAGAGAGCGCGCCAAAGACAATCCCTCCCGCAATCGAGCCGAATCCGTAGAGCACGCCGATCAGGCCGATCGTTTCCGGCGAAAGTTTTGCCGTGACGGCCAGGAATGTTGGATACACATCCTGGGTTCCGTGCGAGAAGCTCATGAACGCGGTCATCAGAATCACCAGGAACAGAAACGTGGGCAAAAATCCGGCCAGTTGCCGCGGCCAAACCGGCCGGGCGTCGACGGCTGCGCGCGATCTCCGTTTTTGCGCCCCGGCCAGCCACACCGGCGACTCGGGCACGCGCGCCTGCACATACAACGCCAGCAGCGCCGGCATTGCGCCCATCACAAACAGCCCTCGCCAGCCGATCCCGGGCAGCGCGAACCCATGCCAGCGAATGCCGGCAAAAAACAGCCCGAAGGCCGCCGAGGCCAGTATCGAGCCCAGCGCGTAGCCCTCCTGCAGCAATCCGGAAAACGTGCCGCGGCCCTCCTTCGGCAGAGTCTCAAAGACAAGCGCCGCGCCCACGCCCCACTCGCCGCCCATCGCAATCCCGAACAGCGCGCGCAGCACCAGCAGCGCGTTCAACGAGGGCGCAAAGGCGCAAGCCAGCTCGATCACCGAAAAGCCGACAATGTTCGTGATCAGCACCGGACGGCGGCCGTAGCGGTCGGCTAGCAAGCCAAAAAGCAAAGCGCCCACGGGCCGGAAGGCCTGGGTCATGAACACCGCTCCCAGAACCGCCGACGGCTGAGTCCGAAACTCGGCGGCGATCGCCTTTACGCAAAATACCAGCAGAAAAAAGTCCAGACTGTCGAGCGTCCAGCCCAGAAACGCGGCCGCGAAGGCGTGCCGCTGCGCGCGGGTGAGCGTCTGAAACTGTCGGAGAAAGGACATAGGCGCGAGGATAGCAGAACTGCTTTCAGCTATCGGCCGATACGCGCAGGAGCATGAGCGATGGTATGCCGGATGGAGGAGGTTGGAGCTGAGACCTCACGGCTGAAGGCCCGAAAAATATTTGTTGCAACGAGTATCTTGCCGGCCGCATCTTAATCTTGAGCAGAAGCTGAAAGCTCTTGCCCCGCAAAGCCGCAAATCTCAAGGTCCGGCGTTTTCCCGGCGCGTATCGGCTGTCGCGGTCCCTGCACTCAATCAAGGAGCGTACCGAATGAAACCACTGGCAATTCTCACCGGCATCCTGGCCCTCGCGGCGCCTCTCGCCCTGGCCCAAACCTCTACTTGGGTCTCCGATCCCAACCACAGCGAAGTCGACTTCAGCATCGTCCACATGAGCGTGTCCAATGTGCACGGCCGCTTCGGCAACGTCAAGGCCACCATCGTCCTGAACGATGCCGACATCACCAAGTCCACCGTCACGGCCACCATCGGCGTCGACACCGTCGATACCGGCGTAGACGCGCGCAACACGCACCTCAAGACCCCCGACTTTTTCGACGTCGCGACCATGCCTACGGCAACATTCACCAGCACTGGCGTGACCAAAAATGGAAATCATCTCACCGTCAGTGGAAACCTCACGCTGCACGGCGTCACCAAGCCCGTGGTGCTCGATGTCGAAGGCCCCAACGGCTCGATGACCGATCCCAAGGGCCAGGTGCACACGGGCTTTTCTGCCTCGACCACCCTCGACCGCACCGCCTTCGGCATCGGCCCCAAATTTCCCGCGGCCATGGTCGGCGACCAGGTCAAGCTCGACATCGAGCTCGAAGTCATCAAGCAGTAATGCGGTTTTTTGTGCAGGAACGCGGCTTGAGGATATATCCGCAGTCGCTGCTGACAGCTTTTGGCCAGTAGCCTGTAGCCAGTAGCCCGTAGCTTTGAAGCCAGAGCTACCGGCTACTGGCTACAAGCTACCGGCTTTCTGGAGCCCTCGCCGATGGTCAATCTGAAGCTCGAAATTCTGCAGGAGCCCGCCTTCTCCAGTACCGAGGAGGAGGCTTTCCTGAACCTTCTGCGCAGCTCCGATTTCCTCGAGCGGGCCCTCCAGCAGAAGATACGCGGCTGGGGCCTCACTGCGACGCAGTACAACGTCCTGCGCATCTTGCGCGGCGCGCATCCCAACGGACTGCCCTGCGCGGCCATTGGCGAGCGCATGATCGCCGCCGAGCCCGATATCACGCGGCTGCTCGCGCGGCTCAAGCGCCTGAAGCTCATCCGTCAGCACCGCGACCGGCACGACCGCCGCGTGGTGCTGACCACAATTACAGATTCCGGCCTGGAACTGCTCAGGGAAATGGACCCGGCGGTACAGAAGGGCCCTAAAGAAATGCTCGGGCACATGCGCCGCGCCGATCTGGCCGAGTTGATCCGGCTGCTTGAGTTGACGCGTCAGCATGGCGCATGACCGCAGCCGCAGGAATCAATTCTGAAAGTTTGGATGAAGCTTCCAATTCGGGAGGGAGCGCAGAAGTTTTTGCCCGAACGGCAATTGCCGCTCTAGCTCTCCACGACTTTTTGCGCCACCGATTCTTCGTCGACTTCGGTTTGGATGATCTTGTTGTGCAGGCAATAGAGCGCCAGCTCCAGGCGGTCCGAGACGCCGAGCTTGTCGTAGATCTTGCGCAGATAATTCTTGATCACCTGTTCGGTCGTGCCCAGTTGGAACGCGATCTCCTTGTTGCGCTTGCCTTGCGTGATACAGGTGATAATCGCCATCTCTTTGGGCGAAAGGCGAGGCTGGGTGCGCGGGCTCACCAGGGCGGCGGCTTGCGCGCGATAGGCTTCGATCACCCAGTTGACCGATTGATTGTCGATCCAGGTTTCGCCGGCGGCAATGCGGCGCACGCAACGCACCAGCAGATCGGGCGAAATGGAGCGCGAGACGATGCCGCGCACTCCGCGCCGGTAGAGCTCCACGGTGTGGTTTTCGTCCGTGGCCAGGGCCTGAACAATCAGCTTCACGTCCGGCGCCAGGCGCAATACCTCTGGAATGGCATTGGCCCGGCCAACCAGCATGCCGCCTTCCAGTAGAACAATGTCAGTGGGATAGCGCTCGATGGCGGCATACAGGTTCTCCAGCGAGTCGGCCTGCGCCACCACGCGGATATCGTCCTCGAGAGCGAAAACTTTGCGTATGCCCACGCGGTAAATCGCCTGCGAATCCGCGAGAATCATGCGAATAGTGCCCGGCTTTACGGGAGTTTCTACGCTCTCGGCCTCATTACGATCGTCCAGAAATTCCATAGCCGGCCAGTGCCATGCCAACCCGCTCTCACTGCTCCGCGAATTGATATTCGTCAATCGTGGCGGCGGCGAGATGCTCTCTGTGGCTTGAAGAGCAGCGTACCACACGTCCCTTGCAGTGGACCAGAACGTCGTGCGGCGTGCCCAGAATGGCATGCGGCATTCGCATCGAAAACTCCAAGTCCTGACCCAGCGATAATGGCCGGTCCAGCGAGAAAAGCACTCCGCTGGCCGAGATGTTCCGAGTCAGAGCCGGTGTGTCCCCGCCGCCCGTGGAAAGCACCACTGGCAGCGCCAGGGGAAAACGCACCGCGCAACGTACCTCTTGGCGGCCATTCGCGGTCGTTTGCGTGCTCAGCGGCGTCCGCGTTTCTACTTTTAAAGAAGACATATGTTTTGCTCGGAGGTATATAACCTGTTGTCACTGTAGCGAGTTTTCTCTAATTGTCACAGGGCACCAAAGTTTCCAGACTGGTAACCCCGCGGCAAACCCCAATCAGCCGCAAGAGACCTGCAGAGCGCAAAGATCTGCTCAATTCAGCTCAGCCCGGATCGCTGCGGCCATGTGCCCCTGCCGGCAACACCGCTGGGGGGAGGCGTCTTTACGCCGGATTCCTCACTTTCCAATTCATCGATAGGCCGCTTTTTAGCCCGCAAAGCGCGGCTCCAACGCTCTCGCATCACAGAAGATCGCCTCGCCAGCTTCACCGCGTTTTCATCTCCCAAGGCCATCTGTGTATGAGAATTGGACAGGTCTGTACCAGAATTAGACAGGTAACCATCTAATGGTTACTAAAGGTGTATAATTTTGAGTTACTTGAGCAAAAAATGTCTCATCATAGTACTTTTGTCGTAGCCTCTCTGCCCATTTAAGGGGTACTCTTGCGCTGCACAAATCACAATTCGGCTAATTGCCGTTCGGAGGATTCATTCATGCGTTCGATCTCCCTGGATTTCCTGAAAGTCGCCTTCATCGCGCTTTTTATCGCTTCCGTTTGCACGGTAAGCGCCGCCGCTGTTCCGCATTTTCCGCCACCGGCCTCGGCCGCTGTTGCCGTCGTCGGCAACCCGTTTCCGCCGGCCGCTGTTGCCGTCGTCGGCAACCCGTTTCCGCCGGCCGCTGTTGCCGTCGTCGGCAACCCGTTTCCGCCAGCCGCTGTTGCCGTCGTCGGCAACCCGTTTCCGCCAGCCGCTGTTGCTGTCGTCGGCAACCCGTTTCCGCCGGCCGCTGTTGCTGTCGTCGGCAACCCGTTTCCGCCAGCCGCTGTTGCCGTCGTCGGCAACCCGTTTCCGCCGGCCGCTGTTGCTGTCGTCGGCAACCCGTTTCCGCCGGCCGCCTAACCCAGGGACTTAGCCCGACTCATCGAAAGGTTTAGTTCATCGATTGACTCGACCCCTTTCAGGGCGTCCCGTTAGGGGCAAAGCCCTGAAAGGGGGTTGCATTTATGGTTCTGATTCGTTGCTCAAACTTAACTGTAAACGCCTGATGCATCGAGCGATCGATGTTCGGGGTACACTGTGGCAGTGAACTTAGATGCCATACTCTGGTTCTCATTCTGCGGGGCCGAAGCGGCGTTAGTCGCTCTCCTTCTCTATCGTCATGCGTGGCGCACCTTTCCATTTTTCCTTTCATATAACGCCTGGGCGTTAATCGGCGGCCTCGCGGCAGTAGTAGTTTTCCATCGATATCAATCCAGCTATGCGACATGGTACCTGGTTCAAACCATCCTGGATTCCACGCTGCTGTTCGGCGTTTTGATCGAACTCGCCTGGTCTATCCTCCGGCCCGTACGTGCCTCGCTCTCGCGCCGCGCGCTGATTCCGGTGATCATCCTCATCCTGGCCGCCGGCGCTGCTATCTGGCCCTTTGCATCCCTTTCCTCGCTTGCCGGCACGTCGCGGGAAACGCATCTTATCATGCACCTGCAGCAAACGGTTTCGATCATGCAGATTATCTTCCAGCTTGCCCTTATCGGAAGCAGCCAACTTCTCTCTATTGGTTGGCGCGACCGTGAATTCCAGATTGCGACCGGTCTCGGCTTTTATTCTGTCTGCGACATTGCGGCAGCGGCCCTACATACACACGAGACCTCGGTTATGCAGTACCGGCACTTGGATCAAGCCCTCATCGGCACATGGGTTTGCTGTTTGATTTATTGGATTTTGAGCTTCGCACGCCAGGAGGCCGAGCGCCGCGCCTTCACCCCGGAGATGCAGCGGCTCCTGTTGGCCGCGGCCGGAGCTGCGCATTCAACCCGCGTGGCCCTCACCGAATCGCAAACGGCCAAGCCGCGTAGGTAACGATCGGCGATCAACGCCGGCACTCGCGACGGACCAGTCGACCTTCCTTTTCCCCCGGATCGGGAGACCAACCATGACCCTGGACAGTGCGCTGAGCCTAACCAATATTGGTCTTGCTTCAGTCCTTGTTGCGCTCATGGCGTTGCGGCGCGTCTTTCGCCCTTCGCCGGTTTACTTCGCCTATGTCTGCTTCGATCTCGTTTCCAGCGCCGCTGCCCTGGCCATCTACCTCTGCTCCGGTCCCTCCACCTGGTATTTGTCCATCTTTTTCATCGCGTTTGCCGGCGACCTCCTGCTCTTTTTCTGCGTGCTCGCCGAGCTGGGCAAGAACCTGCTGCGCTTCAACCGGGAATCCCGTCCGCATTGGCCGCTGGCGGCTCTATTCTTTGCTGTCACTGCCGTCCTGATCGGCGCACTTGCAAGATGGGTTGCGACGCCCGGCCGTTCCTTGCTTGGAAATCTCTGCTTTATGACAATGCGCGCGGACGGAGCCCTGGAATTTGCCGGATTTCTGGCTTTGCTTCTTTGGAGCAGCCTGCGCAAGCTTCGCTGGCCCGAGCGCGAGCTGCGCATTGCCACCGGTCTCGGCTTCTCCTCTTTCGTATGGTTCCTCATCTCCCTTCTGCAGTTCCAATGGAGCTCCGGTCCGGTCTATTACTGGATCTACCAGGCCGGTCAAGTTGCCGACCTGATGGCGCTGGCCTACTGGCTGCACTACTTCTGGATCTCGGATCAAGGATCTCCGGCGCGCAATGAGGATGCCGAACCGCGGAGCCGGCGCGGCCGGGGGGATTCGGAGGGCGCGCAGTGTTCTGCGGCGCCAAGCCGCCCGGCGCATGGCAGCGGACGCCCTTTTGACGCCGCCGCCCGTTCCGGGGTGTAATAGAAGCAGTGGTGAAGGAGTTCACCCAACTGCGCATCTCGCTGAAGGCGCAGGTTAACCGCTGTTCATCGGATAAGCCGGACAGATGATGACTCCTGACAGGGAATCCTGTTGCGGAGTCATGTCGCGGCGCGATCCCTGAAGCAATGATGGAAGCAAGGCCTGATCGTGTGAAGAGCAGTCCTGCGACCGTTTCTATGTGCGGCGCCGCCGCCGAAACGATGCGCGTGCTCGGATGAAGGAGGATGAACGTGCAAAAATATCTGCTCATCGCCGCCGGCGGTGCGGCCGGCTCCGTCCTGCGCTACTGGATGGGATCGACCATCTCCGGCCGCATGGGAACCAAGTTTCCTTACGGCACGCTGTTCATCAATATCACCGCCTGCGTCGTCATCGGCTTTACGCTCACCTATTTTGGCAAGCGCGCCGATCTCAATCCCGCGTGGCGCTTCCTGGTGGCCATTGGCTTCATCGGCGCCTACAGCACTTTTTCCACCTACGAGTGGGAGACGCTTTCCACCATGCGATCCGGCGCCTTCGCGCTGGCCACGCTCTATGCCGCGGGCAGCTTGATTCTGGGCCTTGCCGCCACCTGGTGCGGCACAGCCCTCGCCGATCTGCTATAGATAGAAGCGGGGTTAGCGGAGTTGGCGGAGCTAGACCGGCCGTAGCGCAGCGCACGGGTTCTTGGTCCCTCAGCCCCTTAGTCCCTCAGTCCCTCAATCCCTCAGTCCCTCAGTCCCTCAATCCCTCAGTCCCTTAGTCCCTCAGCCCCTTAGTCCCTCAGTCCCTCAATCCCTCAGTCCCTTAGTCCCTTGTTCCCTTGTTCCCTTGGTCCCTGCATCTTGCATCTTCCCCGCAAAGGTGTTTCAATCCTTCGGTGTCCGGCTGCATGAGAGAAGCGGAGCTTGAAACATCGCTTCGCGCTTAAGGAGAATCGATCGTATGCTGACCACGGGCAAGGCCGTCAAAGTCACGCTCTACCTGAGCGATGGAGCCAAGCATCACGGGGTTCCGGTCTACTCAAGCATTCTCGACTTTCTCTTTCATAGCGGCGTCTACGGCGCCACGGTGGTCAAGGGCGTGGCCGGATTCGGCACCACGCATCGCCTCCACTCCGCGCATATTCTCGAGATCTCCGACCATCTGCCCATCAAAATAGAGTTCATCGAGACGCGCGAAAAAGTGGACCAGGTGTTGCCCGAGCTTGAGAAGCGCACCCACTCCGGACTAATCGAGATTCAGGAAACCACCATCGTGGTTCCGGACAAGTCATAGAGTCTGTGCCGGGATCGCGGCGCATTCCTGTTCACCAATCCTTAAAGAATCCGCTTCCGGCGCGACCTTGCAGCGCAACCTTTTCCGGCAAAACCGTGTCTCAAGAAACAGGCGGAGCGGTTTGCCGCGTGCGCTCTCTACTCCGCCTGGCAGAGCTGTCAACGACCCCCATTTTGGAAGCGCCCCTCGCATCCGCGATGCGACTTTTCATCGCCCTCAAACCAAATTGGTGCATACTGATAGGGAGAGTAAAAGCCAACTTAACCCCCAAGGAGACGGATGCTCTCGTTTGGCCACGTACGGTTATTTGTCTTTTTTTTCTTCTTCGTAGCGGCCTTCTCCGGTGAGCGCAGCCCTGCGCAGGCGGCCCTGCTGATGGAGGAGCCGTATGGCTTTTTTGGGGCAGTGAACCCCACCGGGCACAACGCCATCTACTTCGAGCGCATCTGCGCCGAAACCCCCGTGAAACTGCGCCGCTGCCAGCCCGGCGAAATGGGCGCCGTCATCGCCCGCTACCAGGGCATCGACGGTTACGACTGGATCGCGATTCCGCTGGTTCCCTATCTCTACGCGGTCGAGAATCCGGCCGACGTGCCTGCGCACGCGGATCGCAACACCGTCAACCGGCTGCGCAGCCGCTATCGCGAAACGCATCTTGAAGGCCTGGGCGACAACTTGCCGCCGGGCAGCTTTATGCACGGTGGATGGACCCAACTGGTGGGCGCGGCCTACGAGCGCCGCATCTACGCCTTCCGCTTTAGCACCACGCCTAAACAGGACGACGCGCTGATCGGACAGATGAACGCCGGCCCCAACCGGACCAGCTTCAATCTACTCTTCAGCAACTGCGCCGACTTCTCGCGCGTGCTTCTCAATCGCTACTTTCCTCAAACCTTCGACCGCAGCATCTTTCCCGATGCCGGCATGACCACGCCCAAGCAGATTACCTGGAAGCTGGTACATTACGCGCACAAGCACCCGGAGACCGATCTGACGGTCTTCGAGATTCCGCAAGTCCCTGGCTACCGGCATCGCAGCGGTTCCGCCAAGGGCATCGACGAATCCTTCGTCACTACCATCTACGCGGTTCCCATTGCCATCGCAAATCCGTATATTGCCGGCGGCCTGTTTGTGGACTACATGGTGCGCGGCCGCTACCATCTGGTGCCAAAGCATCCCCAGGTTCTGGGACCCGAGAATCTGTCGGCATTGACGGCGCAAGCCCCGGCAAGAGAGGATTCCACAAGTGCAGGCAGCCCCACGCACAGGCCTTCGTCCACCAGATCGACCGCAGCCGGGCGGGTTCCCACAGCCGATCCCGGCGAATCTGCCATGACCGAGACCGGGGAAGAGGGCCAATCAGGCCTGCGCTAGTCTGGTGCGTCATTCATATGCACGGATAACCTGAAAAGCCCGCGAAGCGGGCAAAAGACGGTAGCCCCAGGCGTAAGCCTGGGGAACGAATCGAAGGCAAACACTAGCCCCCGCAGGGGGCGTAAGAAACTTTGGTCCGCGCAGGTAAGTCACCTCCGGAACCAACGATGCACCAAACCAGAATGGAGTTCCTTGTGAGCCAGTCCGAGCCGCAGAGTCTCAAGAACCATGGGCGTTTGCATCCGCCGTTTCATTTTTTCCTGATCTGGGTCTTTTTGGCCAATGTCATCGTTTCCATCGTCTACGCCGCGCACCATTTCTGTTTCTATTCGGCCTGGCTCGTGCTGCTCGCGATCGCCGCATTCGTCGCCTTGTTCATCGTGCGGACTTATCCGCTGAAGGTGCAGGACCGTGTGATCCGGCTGGAGGAGCGGCTGCGCCTGCAGGCCCTCGCGCCCGCGGAGTGGCACGCGCAGATCTACCGCCTCACAGAAGAACAGTTGATCGCGCTGCGCTTTGCCGCCGACGATGAAGTGGTCGAGCTGGCCAAGCAGGCTCTCGAGAACAATCTCAACCGCAAACAGATCAAGCAGCGCATCAAGAGCTGGCGCGCCGATAACTGGCGGGTGTGAGGGACGACTGCCAGGTGCGAGGCAGGCAACTTCTTGCTGCCGGCTTCCCTTCCTTGAACTCCGCAATATAAATGCGATGTCATCCTGAGCGGAGTCCCGCCGCGGCGGACGGAGCCGAAGGATCTGCGGTTGTTCTTCTGCCTTTATGCAGTGAACTTCCAGCCCGCCACACAAGCTCCTGGCTGCAGTCTCCCATCTCGCGAGATGGTTTTCAGCTTTTCGCGCTCGCCCCGCCGTGCGCGTCCGGCCTTCCGCCGCGATTACCTGCAATCCTCTGTTGCGCACAGGTTCTGGCTGAAAAACGGCAGCACGTGGTTCTGGAAGCGATCGGCGACGGCGCTGGTATGAGTGCCGTGGTAGATCTCGAAGCTGTCTTTGATGCCGTAGCTCGCGATGATTTCGTGAAACTTCTGCGTGTCCGCGCGCAGGCCGTCCTGGTCGCCCACATCTTCGGCGATGGCGCGATACTGCTTCAAATTGCCGATGTACTGATCGACAAAAACTAGCGGCGCATTGGCGGCGAACTTGGCCACGATCTCCGGCCGCGGATCGCCGTCCTTCGTAGGCAGGTCGAAGTAGAGCGGAGGATTTTTGGGATCGGGAGCCCACGCGGCTGCCGTTGCGTACCCGGCGGATTCGAAACCAGGCGATTGCGTGGCCAGGTCGGCCGGAGACTTGGCTGCCGCGGCCTTCTTTTCGCTGGCAAGAGCACGCGCTTTGGCCTGTTCCGGAGGGCCGAATCCCCCGGCCATCGGCGACATGCAGCACGGGCTCATCATGTAAAGCGCACCGAAAACCTCCGGGTGCTTCATGCCGATGC
>CAVXOO010000217.1:0-3122 GCA_963762945.1 uncultured Acidobacteriaceae bacterium
TCCTCGCCCGGATGCGCCACAATCGGCACGAGCGCACCCGCCTCCAAACGTTTCACTCGCAGCATAATTCGATAGTACTTGATCTCACGGAGCGGTTATACTGCCTCCCAATGGCCCGAAAAGTTTGGATCGTATTCTATGCATTCGCGCTCGTAGTCTTCGCAGTCATCATCTTGGTTATCGCGGTCATGATCTTCGCAGAGGTGGTCCGCACTCGCAGTGTCAATTGGAGGGCGCCCTGTTTGCTTGCGGTCTATACATGCCTCGCATGGATTACGCTCGGGTTGCTTCGTCGAAAGCGCAGCGAACGAAACAACGAGCACGAGAGATGAGCCCAACTGCGACACCCCGTTCGCGGGATTCATGATTCCCCGGCTTCCCGCGTCCGGAAGCGGCGAAGCCAGCCTGAGCGACTGTCACGGGAACGGGCTAATGTCAGCTCCTTTTCCGCGTTTCCTGATGGCTCCTTTATCCCCCGCGTGGTAGAAACTAAGCAATAAGGCACAGGCGGAGCTTGCTCAAAAACTGGCGCTGGAAACAGCCGGCGGTTTCTTTGAGACAATCACTCGGCCGTCCATCTAAATCCACTGGGAGAAAGGTTCTGGACGCGACGATGAAAGCAGGCCACCTGGTGGAGATCGAAGCTCTCTACGGCGATTACCCGCTCGACCACGCCTTCGACGAGATGCGGGAGCCGGGCGGCGAGGTGCGGGCACATTACCGCGCGCTTGCCGAGACGCTCGCCAGCCTTCCCGCCGAAGAGTTGCAGCGGCGCAAGCAATCGGTTGACCTGGCTTTCCTCACGCAGGGCATCACATTTACTGTTTACGGCCGCGAAGAAGGCACCGAGCGCATCTTCCCTTACGATCTGCTGCCCCGCCTGGTCACCGCCGCGGAGTGGGACCGCATCGAGCGAGGGCTGACGCAGCGCATCACGGCGCTCAATCTTTTTCTGCGCGACGTTTACTCCGACGCCAAGATTCTTGCCGATCGCATCATTCCCCGCGAGCTGGTTTACAGTTGCAAGCATTACCGGCGGCAGATGCGTGGATTGCAGGTGCCGCGCAACGTCTACATCGCGGTGGTCGGCAGCGACCTGCTGCGCTTGAGCAGCGGCGAATTCGTGGTGCTCGAGGATAATCTGCGCGTGCCGTCGGGCGTGAGCTACATGCTCACCAACCGGCGCGTGATGAAGCGGACCTTTCCGCAGCTCTTCTCGAGCGGCGGTGTGCGGCCCATCGAACACTACCCTCAGTTGCTGCTGGCCACGCTGCGCTCGCTCGCGCCCGAAGGCCGGCCCGAGCCCAACATCGTGCTGCTGACGCCGGGCGTCTTCAACTCCGCCTATTTCGAGCACACCTACCTCGCGCGCCAGATGGGCATCGATCTCGTCGAAGGCCGCGACCTTGTCACGCACGACAACATCGTCTACATGCGCACCACGGACGGCCTCAAGCGCGTCAACGTCATCTACCGCCGCGTGGACGACGACTTCAGCGATCCGCTGGTCTTCCGTGGCGACTCCGCGCTGGGTTGCGCGGGCCTGTTCAACGCCTATCGCGCCGGAAACGTCACGATCTCGAACGCCTTCGGCACCGGCCTCGCCGACGACAAGGCCGTCTACGCCTACGTGCCCAGCATGATCCGCTATTACCTCAATGAAGATCCGATCCTGCCCAACGTGGAGACGTTTCTGCTGAGCGAAGAGAAAGACCGCAAGCACGTGCTCGCGAATCTCGACAAGCTGGTGGTGAAAGCCGTGGGCGAGAGCGGCGGCTACGGCATGCTCATCGGGCCGCACTCGACGGCGGCGCAGCGCGAGGAGTTCGCGCGGCAGATCGAGGCCAATCCGCGCAACTACATCGCGCAGCCTACGCTCGATTTTTCGCGCGCTCCGTGCCTTATCAACGACCGGCTGGAGCCGCGCCACGTGGATCTGCGGCCCTACATTCTTTTTGGCGACAAAGTAAATATCGTGCCCGGCGGATTGACGCGCGTGGCGCTTGAGAAAGGATCGCTCGTCGTCAACTCCTCGCAAGGCGGCGGCAGTAAGGACACATGGGTACTGGAATAGCCAATGACTTCTCCGCGCCCCAGCATTTCCGCAATTTTTCGGCGGAGGGGGCGGGAAACCACAACTTCCGGGAGGGCAGAACGATGCTATCGCGCGTTGCCGACAGCCTCTACTGGATGAGCCGCTATCTGGAGCGAGCGGAAAATACCGTGCGGCAGCTCGATGTGACCATGAGCCTGATGCTCGACACGGGCGGCGGGAGTCTGGAGGCGCGCTGGCAGCGCATGATTGCGGCCCTCGGCAAGCAGACGGAGATCGTGTGGGAAGGAAGCCTGGAGGAGATGGCGCACAAGCTGGTCTTCGATCGCGTCGAGCCGACTTCCGTGAAGTATTGCGTGAATGCAGCGCGGGAAAACGCGCGCCAGGTGCGCGAAGAGATCTCAACCGAGCAGTGGCAGCGCCTGAACCGGCTCTTTCACATGGTCCACTCGCCGCATACGGAGGCGCAGTTCCGGTCCAGTCCCAGCGACGCGCTGGCCTCGATCATCGATGGCATCTATCTCTTCAAGGGCACGACGGACACCACGATGATTCACGGACAGGGCTGGCAATTTATCCGCCTTGGGCGCTACCTGGAACGCGCCTACGCTACCGCGACGCTGCTCGAGGTCTATCAGCACGATCTATTTCAGCAGTCGGCCGAAGAGCGCGACGGCCATTTGTATCTTGAGATGGTCGGCTTGTTGCGCTGTTGTACTTCGTTCGAGGCTTACTGCCAGGTTTATACCGCCGATCTCACGGCCGGCCGACTGGTGGAGTTCCTTCTGCTCAACCGCGATTTTCCGCACGCCATCCGCTATTGCGTGGACGGCATTCGGGAGGCTATCGAGGATGTCCAGCAATCCGGCGGCCGTCGCGCCCCGGACGATCTGACCGCAGGCATGGGCCGGCTGCACGCCATGCTCGTGTACACCTCCATCGGCGAGATTCTTTTGAGCGACCCGGCGGCATTTCTGCACACCATCCGCGAGCAGTGCCTGCGCATTCATGAACTCATCTACCGCTATTACGTGCACTATTCCATTCAATCCGCGCTGGCGGTTTAGGG
>CAVXOO010000218.1:0-22279 GCA_963762945.1 uncultured Acidobacteriaceae bacterium
GTCACCGTCTTCGTCAGAGTCGCCGTGTTGCCCCCGCAAGAATCGGTCGCGCTGAAGGTGCAAGTCTGAGTCGCCGTGCAGCCGCTGACCGTCACCGCGCTGTAGCTGGCCGTCACCGTGTCACTGCCGCCGCAATGATCCGCTGCGCTTGCTGTCCCAAACGCGGCAATAATCGCCGCCGCAGTCGGATTGCAGCCCAGAGACGGGGTGGAGCCATTCACCGTGATCGTCGGCGGCGCGGTGTTGGTGGTCCAAGTCACCGTCTTCGTCAGAGTCGCCGTGTTGCCCCCGCAAGAATCCGTCGCGCTGAAGGTGCAAGTCTGCGTCGCCGTGCAGCCGCTCACCGTCACGGTGCTGTAGCTAGCCGTCACCGTGTCGCTGCCGCCGCAATGATCCGCTGCGCTTGCTGTGCCAAACGCGGCAATAATCGCCGCCGCCGTTGGATTACAGCCCAGAGACGGGGTGGAGCCATTCACCGTGATCGTCGGCGGCGTCGTGTTCGTCGTCCAAGTCACCGTCTTCATCAGAGTCGCCGTGTTGCCGCCGCACGTATCAGTGGCGCTGAAGGTGCAGCTCTGCGTCGCCGTGCAGCCGCTGACCGTCACCGCGCTGTAGCTGGCCGCCACGGCGTTGGTGCCGCCGCAATGATCCGCCGCGCTCGCCGTCCCAAAGGCCGCAATAATCGCCGCCGCCGTTGGATTGCAGCCCAAGACGGGGTGGAACCATTCACCGTGATCGTCGGGGGTGTCGTGTTGGTGGTCCAAGTTACCGTGGTGGTGGTGGAGGCTGTATTGCCGCCGCAATTATCGGTCGCGCTAAAGGTGCAAGTCTGCGTCGCGGTGCAGCCGCTGACCGTCACCGCGCTGTAGTTGGTCGTCACCGCGTCACTGCCGCCGCAATGATCCGTGGCAGAGGGCGCGCCGAATGCCGCAATGATGTCCGCCGCCGCTGGGTTGCAGCCCAGAGACGGGGTGGAGCCGTTCACCGTGATCGTCGGGGGCGTCGTGTTGGTGGTCCAAGTCACCGTGGTGGAGGTGGAGGGCCGTATTGCCGCCGCAGTTATCGGTCGCGCTAAAGGTGCAGGTCTGCGTCGCCGTGCAGCCGCTGACCGTCACCGCGCTCAAATTGGTCGTCACCGCGTCGCTGCCGCCGCAGTTATCCGTGGCAGAGGGCGTGCCGAATGCCGCAATGATGTCCGCCGCCGTCGGGTTGCAGCCCAGTATTGGCGTGGTCCCCGTCACCGTGATCGTCGGCGGCGTGACGTTGGTCGTCCAGGTCACCGTCTTCGTCTGGCTCGCCGTGTTGCCCCCGCAAGCATCCGTGGCGCTGAAGGTGCAGCTCTGCGTCGCCGTGCAGCCGCTGACCGTCACCGCGCTCAAATTGGTCGTCACCGCGTCGCTGCCGCCGCAGTTATCCGTGGCAGAGGGCGTGCCGAATGCCGCAATGATGTCCGCCGCCGCCGGGTTGCAGCCCAGTATTGGCGTGGTCCCCGTCACCGTGACCGTCGGCGGCGTGACGTTGGTCGTCCAGGTCACCGTCTTCGTCTGGCTCGCGGTGTTGCCCCCGCAAGCATCCGTAGCACTGAAGGTGCAGCTCTGCGTCGCCGTGCAGCCGTTGACCGTCACCGCGCTCAAATTGGTCGTCACCGCGTCACTGCCGCCGCAGTTATCCGTGGCAGAGGGCGCGCCGAATGCCGCAATGATGTCCGCCGCTGCCGGGTTGCAGCCCAGTATTGGCGTGGTCCCCGTCACCGTGACCGTCGGCGGCGTGACGTTGGTCGTCCAGGTCACCGTCTTCGTCTGGCTCGCGGTGTTGCCCCCGCAAGCATCCGTGGCGCTGAAGGTGCAGCTCTGCGTCGCCGTGCAGCCGCTGACCGTCACCGCGCTCAAATTGGTCGTCACCGCGTCGCTGCCGCCGCAGTTATCCGTGGCAGAGGGCGCGCCGAATGCCGCAATGATGTCCGCCGCTGCCGGGTTGCAGCCCAGTATTGGCGTGGTCCCCGTCACCGTGACCGTCGGCGGCGTGACGTTGGTCGTCCAGGTCACCGTCTTCGTCTGGCTCGCGGTGTTGCCCCCGCAAGCATCCGTGGCGCTGAAGGTGCAAGTTCTGCGTCGCGGTGCAGCCGCTGACCGTCACCGCGCTCAAATTGGTCGTCACCGCGTCGCTGCCGCCGCAGTTATCCGTGGCAGAGGGCGCGCCGAATGCCGCAATGATGTCCGCCGCCGCCGGGTTGCAGCCCAGTATTGGCGTGGCGCCCGTCACCGTGACCGTCGGCGGCGTGACGTTGGTCGTCCAGGTCACCGTCTTCGTCTGGCTCGCGGTGTTGCCCCGCAAGCATCCGTGGCGTATGAAGGTGCAGCTCTGCGTCGCCGTGCAGCCGTTGACCGTCACCGCGCTCAAATTGGTCGTCACCGCGTCACTGCCGCCGCAGTTATCCGTGGCAGAGGGCGCGCCGAATGCCGCAATGATGTCCGCCGCTGCCGGGTTGCAGCCCAGTATTGGCGTGGTCCCCGTCACCGTGACCGTCGGCGGCGTGACGTTGGTCGTCCAGGTCACCGTCTTCGTCTGGCTCGCGGTGTTGCCCCCGCAAGCATCCGTGGCGCTGAAGGTGCAGCTCTGCGTCGCCGTGCAGCCGCTGACCGTCACCGCGCTCAAATTGGTCGTCACCGCGTCACTGCCGCCGCAGTAATCCGCCGCGCTCGCTGTGCCAAACGCCGCAATAATCGCAGACGCCGTCGGATTGCAGCCCAGTATTGGCGTGGTCCCCGTCACCGTGACCGTCGGCGGCGTGACGTTGGTCGTCCAGGTCACCGTCTTCGTCTGGCTCGCGGTGTTGCCGCCGCAAGCATCCGTGGCGCTGAAGGTGCAGCTCTGCGTCGCGGTGCAGCCGCTGACCGTCACCGCGCTCAAATTGGTCGTCACCGCGTCGCTGCCGCCGCAGTTATCCGTGGCAGAAGGCGTGCCGAATGCCGCAATGATGTCCGCCGCCGCCGGGTTGCAGCCCAAAATTGGCGTGGCGCCCGTCACTGTGACCGTCGGCGGCGTGACGTTGGTCGTCCATGTGTTGGTCACAAAAGCCGTCGCCACGTTGCCGCAAGCATCCGTCGCCGTGATGGTGTAAATTCGGGTCGCGAGGCAGTTGCTGATAGTGTCAGCGTGGCTCACCCCAAAGCTAGCCACTGCTGTCCCACAGGAAGCCGAAACCGTCACCCCATTGGTCGCCGAATCATCCGTCGGCAAGGTTGGATTGCAGCCCAAGTCGCCGCCAGGGGGCAAATTGTTGATGACCGGAGGAGTGGAATTGAGCGTCCACGTATTCGTTGCGCTGGCCGAAGCCGTCATCCCGCAAGTTCCTGTAGCCGTGGCCGTGAAGATGGCGGTGACCAAGCAGCCATTGGTGGAGACAATGTTTGTGACGGAGATGGCGCTCAGCGGCAGCGGGCCGCGATCATCGCTGGCCGTCACGGTCGCCAGGACGCTGGCATCCGTAGGCAAGCTAGCTGCGGGAGGATTGCAGCCGTAGCCGGTCCCCGGCGGGATGGAAACGGTCACCGGCGACTGATCGGAGTAGCCGAAATTGGTGACAAGAAGATCGCAAGCGCCCAACGTGAATTGAATTTGGCTTGAGGTAACGCCGACTGGATAAGTCTCCGAGTAATTCGCCGGCGGCGAGATTTGCACCACGTAAGTCCCTGCGGCCAGACCATTGAAGGTGTAGCTTCCATTGGTATCCGTCTGGATCTCGGCTAGAAAAACCGGCTTTGGGCTGTTGGTCGTGAGAAGCTTGACAGTTAGATTTGTTATCGGAATATCGCCCGCGCCGGGGGTATGCCCATCGCAATCAATATAGACATTGCCAGCCACGCTGGAGGAGCCGTTGCAACCGTTCTGCGGCCCATAAGGCGGGCTGCAGGTAATGCTGCCGACACAAGCGCTGCTGCTGACCCCGACGAGATTTGTGCTGGTCGTGTCGTAAACCCCGCAATGGGCGGAATCGGCCACGACCACGCCGTTGGCGTTGATACCGACACTGTGGCGCGAACGGGCGGCGATGAATTCTCAGTGATTCTGGAAGAGCCCGCGAGCCGCAGCGACGCGCTGCGTGTGGCCAGGATGCTGACGCATCTGCTGGAGAATCCGATCGTGCTCCAAGGCAACACGGTGCGCATTGGCGCCAGCGTTGGCATTGCGGTCTTTCCTGAAGACGCCGGCGACGCAGAGACCCTGTGCATTGCCGCCGACTTACGCATGTACGAAAGCAAACGCGCAGTGAGCGACCAGGAAGACCGCGGCGAGCCTGCTCCACCGCTCATGGATCTTTTCCGGTCAACCGATCCGGCCTCCGAACTGCGATGAGCAGAATGGACGCTACGATCAGCAGAAAACAGAAGGCCCGGGCGAATCGCCCGGGCCTTCTTACTTCTCCACGGCTCTGTCTTATCTTTGTCCGCCCGGACGAGGCCCGCCACGGCGACGGCGGCGACGACGGTTCGCGGCGTCGGGCGACGTCCCTCCACCCGCTTGCTGGCCGACAGGAACGGGCGCGCCTTCCACGCGGTTGAAGTTGGGCTCGTTCTCTTCATCGATCTCCGCGCCGTCGCCTTCGAAATCGTCCCCGCCTTCAATCAGAATGGTGCTCTGATTCGAGCTGGGCTGGCGTTCGTCGAACTCGTGGCGCGGGCGAGCCGGCGCTTGAGGTGCGGGCACGGCAGCCGCCACCGGCGCGGACTCATCCGATTCAACCGGAGCGGAGTGCGCCAATTTTGCCTTCTGCTCCTTGATGAGCGCCTTGCGGCTGAGCTTGATGCGGTTGCCCTCGATGGCCAGAACCTTGACCATCACCTGATCGCCTTCGCGCAGCTCGTCCTTAACTTCCTTGACGCGGTGCTCGGCAATCTCGGAGATGTGCAGCAGGCCGTCGGTACCTGGGAAGAGCTCGACAAACGCGCCGAACTCGGCGAGGCGAACGACTTTCCCAAGGTAGGTCTTGCCAATCTCGGGAACCGCGGTGAGGTTGTTGATGATTTCGAGAGCTTTCTTGAGGCCCTCGGCATCGCTCGACGCCACACTGACTTTGCCGGTGTCGTCAACGTCGATCTTGGCGCCCGTCTGCTCGACGATGCCGCGAATGGTTGCGCCTCCCTTGCCGATCAGGTCGCGGATCTTGTCGGTGGGAATCATCACGGTTTCGATGCGCGGCGCATATTTCGAGCGCTCCACGCGTGAGCCGTCGAGTGCGGCGTCCATCTTGTCCAGAAGGAAGAGCCGTCCGCGGCGGGCCTGCTCCATGGCCTGCTTGAGGATCTCGCGGCTGAGGCCGCCGATCTTGATGTCCATCTGCAGAGCCGTGATTCCATTGCGCGTTCCGGCCACCTTGAAGTCCATGTCGCCGTAGTGGTCTTCTGCGCCGGCAATGTCGGTGAGAATGGCGTAGTCGTCGCCTTCCTTTACCAGGCCCATGGCCACTCCGGCCACCGCGCCTTTCAACTTGATGCCCGCGTCAAAGAGCGCCAGGCTGGCACCGCAGACCGTAGCCATCGACGACGAGCCGTTGGACTCCAGAATGTCGGAGACAATGCGAATCGAATACGGTGACTCGTCTGCGCCCGGTAACACGGGGGTGATGGCGCGCTCCGCCAAGGCTCCGTGGCCCACTTCGCGGCGACCCACGCCGGTCATGCGGCCGGTTTCGCCCACGCTGAAGGGCGGGAAGTTGTAGTGGAGCATGAAGCTCTTTCTTTGCTCGCCCTCGTAGGACTCGAGGCGCTGACTGTCGTCCATGGTGCCCAGCGTCGCGGTTACGAGCGCCTGGGTTTCGCCACGCGTAAACAGCGCCGAGCCGTGGGTGCGCGGCAATACTCCGGTTTCAATGGAGATGGGGCGAATCTCGTCGAAGGCACGCCGGTCGGGCCGGATGCGCTCCTTTGTCACCTGCTCGCGGAAGATACGCTCGCGCAACTGTTCGTAATAATGCGCCAGCTTCTTCTTGGCGACGGTATCTTCGACGGGAATTTCGGCCGCCAGTTCATCCTTGATCTTCTTGATCAGCGCATAGCTCTCGGTCTTACCGTGTGTCTTGGTGTCGAGAGCGTCTTTCAGACGGGTGCCGATCTTGGCCTTCAACGCCTCGTAATAGGCTTCGTCGAACTCAGGCGCAGTAAATGCCCGCTTGGCTTTACCGCCCTTGGCCACCAGCTCATCGATGGCGGCAACAATCTTCTTGATCTCTACGTGGGCGAACTCGATGGCCGCGAGAATTACCTCTTCGGTCTCTTCTTTCGCGCCCGACTCGATCATCACGATGCCGTCTTTGTGGCCGACGACCATGATGTTGACGGTTGTCGCGGCGCGCTCGGCGTAGGTGGGGTTGACCACGAACTCGCCGTTGACACGGCCCACGCGCACTGCGCCCACCGTGGCGCTGAAGGGAATGTCGGAGAGGGCCACGGCCGCGGCGGCCGCGTTGATTCCAATCACATCGGGATCGTTCTCCTTATCCGCGGAGAGCACCAGCGCAATCAGCTGCGTTTCATTGCGGAATCCATCGGGGAAGAGCGGACGCAACGGGCGATCGATCTGGCGGCAGGTGAGAATCTCTTTCTCGCTGGGCCGGCCTTCGCGCTTGATGAAGCCGCCGGGAATGCGCCCGCCGGCGTAGGTGTACTCGCGGTAATCCACCGTGAGCGGGAAAAAATCGATTCCCTCCCTGGGATCGGGAGAGGCCACAGCGGTAGCCAAAACCACGGTTTCGCCCGTAGTCACCAGTGCGGCGCCAGAGGCCTGCTTGGCCATGCGCCCGGTCTCAAAGACCAGGCGTTTGCCGCCGGCAAGCTCGACGGCTACTTCATGTTTCGTAGACATAGAGTCCTCGTTTCATTTTTTTCGCTTGGGAAACTTGTGTGGGGAACGCGCGAAGCGTGCGCGTGAGACACCGATGCGCAAGGCCGCGCATTGCATGCAGGCGGCCGGTTGCGATTTGGTCCGGTGTTCCGATTCGGATAGGGACCGGGACCAATGTCCGGTCTGGGGGCTTCCGGTTCAACGTTTGCTTTCTGATTACTTGCGGATTCCCAGTTTGCCGATTACATCGCGATAGCGATCGGAATCGTGCGTTTTCAGGTAATCCAGCAGGCGGCGGCGCTTGCTAACCAGCATCAGGAGTCCACGGCGCGAAGCATGATCTTTTTTGTGGGTCTTGAAGTGCTCGGTCAGGTCGCTGATGCGCTCGCTCAGAATCGCGATTTGGACTTCCGGCGATCCGGTGTCCGTGTCGTGGGTGCGGAAGCGCTTGATCAGGTCGGTCTTTTTTTGAGTCGCCAGCACGGCGTAAATTGCTCCTCTTTTTCTCTCAGGTCCACTCTTCAGTGTCTATTGTGAGAGTAACATGAACGCGCGCCTTGGGGGAACACAAACGGCATTAGGGATCTTGTCAGGAACCACTTCCCCTTCAATGGGGTTTCCCAGTTTCTATCGCTGCGGCCTCTGCTTTTCGCGCTTTGCGGAACTCCCGGTAGCCGATCCAGGCAATCAATCCGGCAAACATCGTGCACATCCACTCGAGCCATTGCGGTCTGCCGCCCCAACCAGCACCAAGAAACAGGACCACCGCGAAGCTGCCTGCGGCCGGACTGTATCTTCGCCAGGGTTTGAACGCCGCGCAAACCATCAATGGCAACAGCGGTCCGAGGACAATGCAGAACATCCCGACGGCGATCACGCTTATTGAAAAACTGCCTTCGGCATCCAGTACCGATATGGCAACGCCTAAACCGTACAGGGTCAGCCCTGCAATCACTGCGCAAATCGGCAGCCAAGCACCCACCTCACGCCTTGCCATAGACGCTCCCATGAAACCAAATAAAATGCTGCCAGAATTCTACCGCCGCGAAACAGCGAGAGCGATAGAGAGTATCGTGGCAGTTGGATTTGCAGCTACGGCTGCGCATCAAGCCAATAATTCGCCCGCGCCACGATCCGCGCGCCGTAGTCCTGGGTTGTCCGCACGCGAATGCTATGCAGGCCTGGCGTGAGATCGGAGGGGTGGAAGGTGATCAGGTAGCGGTTGCGCGCGTCTTTGGCTGCCGACAAGACGCGAGCCTCAAAGTGCTTGTCGCCCACGAAGGTTGTGTATTCGCCGCCGCTCATCACGGCGAGTTCTTTGGCGACATTCTTCTTGAATGCGTTGATGGCCATCACCAGCGTCGACATCAGGCTCATGGTGCGAACGTCGTCGGAGTCCTTGGCGTCATGGCTCAACTCGGCCAGCGCCGGCGAAAACGAAATGCTCAGCACCAGCACATCGGACTCGCCGATCCGCTGAATCAACTGCGCGGGCTTGGTGTGTTTGCTGCCGTGGTCGCGCTCCTCACTGATCAGGAGCAGAACGCGGCGAAACTCCCTGGGCTCAGTTTCAAGCAGCGCCACGGCGTAATTCACCGTGTCCAGAATCGCCGCCCCGCCGTCGCCCGGCTGCAACCGCTCAAGATCGGCGTCGATTCGGTCGCCGTTGTGCGTGTAGTCCTCAAGCAAATGCGGCATGGAATCGAAGCCCACCAGCGCCGCCTGGCTGCGCGGGTCGGTGAGGAAGACATCGAGCAGCGGCCCCAATTTGGCGAGCTTGTCGAATTCGAGAACACTTGCGCCGCCCTGTTCCACGGCGACGACCAGCGCGACGGGCGCGGTGTCCATCTCTTCCTGCACGTGGATTTTTTGCGGATTGCCGTTGTCCTCAAGAGCAAAGTCGCCGGCCTTCAGGCCGTAGAGAATGCCTCCTCCATGTTTTTCCACGAGCGTCGGCACCAGTACCTCGGTGGTTGAGACGCGCAGATTCGCCGATTCGCCTTGCGGTAGGGGCATGGGCTGGGGAGGTTCGACCGGAGGCAGTTGTTGCGCAAACACAAAGTCGCCCCGCAGTAGAAAAACCAGGGAGACAAAGAGGATTGGCTTGAAGTAGGCGATCACGCGGGATACGGCTCCAGCTCCGATGATACGGGATGCCAAGCCAACGGGAGCATAGGAAGGATTAGACGCAAGTAGAGATAGAGGATTGGATGATTCCGCGGCCAGATTGTGTGGGACTTCCAGCGGGAACGGATGCCTGCCCGGTCTCTCAAGACGCTGCCGGGCTTGCGTCTTCCGGCTTTACATCGGTCCCGTGTTGGGCACTGTGGTGATGATCTCCGGGGGATATGTCTGCACCTCGAGATCGATACTGGCGATCTCGGTTCCGCAATCGCGCGGTTGGCTGCGTGTGCACTGGCAAAGCTCGGTAAAGCGTACGTGGCCGTTCGGGCTCAGGTCCAAACCTGCCGCAATCAACACGCTGTAGATGTCCACACACGACTGGCGCTCGAACTCGAAGAGCATGTTCACCATGCCGGTATCGTTCGCGCCGCGGCTCAGCACCCAGCCGCCGCAGCCAAGGATCGCGCCGGTTAGAAACTGCACCAGGCGTGACGGCTCCTCGGTGCTAACCGCCTTCATCTGTAAGGCCCAGGGAATGCTGATCGACTGGATCCTGTTCTGCTCTGGCGTGGCTTCTCTCACATTCACTTTATCGGTGACGGGGAGGGCGGCATCAAAGCTGTCGCGGAGTTGAACGGCGCTTGACCGCCTTTGGCACAACTGCGGCGGCTTAAGTCATGTAGGCAACCGGCCAGGGTAATTGGATACGGACTCGCGGATGCATTCGAACCATCGCTGCAAGCGCCCAGCATGGCCGCCTGGGCAAGCGCACCAGTAGCCCTCATGTTGTAGCTTGAAAGATATTGTGGTTACCGGCAGCGGAATCGACCTGGTCGAAATTGCACGCATCCAGCACGCCATGGATCGCTTTGGGCAGCGGTTTCTGAATCGTGTTTATCTTGCCTCAGAGCAGTCCTATTGCCAGCGCAAGCGGAACTCCGCGGAGAGTTTTGCCGCCCGTTTCGCAGCCAAAGAAGCCGCGGCCAAGGCGCTCGGCACTGGCATCAGTTTCGGAGTCAACTGGCTTGAGATCGAAGTCGTCCGCGAGCCGAGTGGCAGGCCGAGCCTGCGTTTCCATGGCCGCGCCGCGGAGATTGCCGCTCGCCAGGGGGTTGTCCGCTCCAATCTCTCACTCACCCACACGGCCGCCCTGGCCATGGCCAGCGTGGTCCTTGAAAACGGGCGCTAAATCCGCCAATTCTGCTATTCTCTAGGCGTTGATCCGCTGTCTTTTGTACGAGGAGTGACGTGCCAAGCCGCAAAGAGATTCAGTGGTCACAACTTAAGGTTGGCTTGCTGGTGCTGGCAGCCATGGCCGTGCTCATCGGCCTGATCTTCCTCATGAACGGCACCACAGGCGGCCTGTTCGCCCACAAACTTGTTCTCCGCGCTTATTTCGCCAATGCCGCCGGCCTCAAAGACGGGGCGGTGGTTTCGCTCGACGGCGTCACCGTGGGCAATGTGACCAAGACGCGAGTGATTCCCGATCGCAATCCATTTCCCGTCGAAGTGACCATGCGGGTGGGAGACAAATACTGGGGTTTGATTCATACCGATTCAACCGCCCATATCGCCCCGGCAGGAGTTCTGGGCGACAGCTTCGTCAACATCGACTCCCGGCATGCGACCGGACCCCAGCCCGCCAACGATGCCGAGCTCAAGGCCTCCGGGTCGCCGACCATTCAGGAAGTGATCAGCAGCAGCCAGCTCTCCATTGAAGAGATCAATGCGTTGATGCACAAGATCGAGACGCTGATCGACACGCTGAATACGGACCGCGGTACGATGGGCGAGTTCATTAACGATCCGGCGATGAAGAGGAATGTCGTCTCCATCGCAGCCAATCTGCAGACGCTGACGCAGGCCATCTCCGATGGCAAGGGGTCGCTGGGAAAACTCATCAATGACGATTCGCTCTATACCAAGCTCGATTCCACGGTCGATCAGTTGAACACAATCGTCTCGGGTTTGAACACGGGCCAAGGTACAGCCGGCAAGCTGCTCAAGGACGATACGCTCTACAACAATTTCAACTCCGCCACGTCAAACCTCAACCAGGTGCTGGCCTCGATCAATTCCGGGCAGGGTTCGATGGGCAAGCTGGTCAAGGATCCGGAGATGGCGCAAAAGCTCAACGACGCCATCAGCAATCTCGACGGCATTCTCAAGGCCATCAACTCCGGCCAGGGCACCATGGGCCAGTTGGTGCAGAACCGAACGCTCTACGACCACCTTGACCAGAGCGCGGACCAGGCGCAGCAGCTCATCAAGGGCATCCGCGCGGATCCCAAGAAATATCTGGTCATCCGGCTGAAGCTGTTCTAGAAGCTCGTTCTGGCTGATTGAGAGCTTGCAAGGAACCGCCGAACGCGGCTCTGCGTAAATCGACTCATTGGAGGTCCGATGCGCTTGAATGCAAGGATTACGATTGCGCTTTTGGTTTTGGCTGCTTCTCTTCCCTTCCTGATTCACTTCGCTCCCGTGGCAAAGGCCGCTGGCGGCAGTGCGCCCGCGTATGCAGCCAACGGGGATCTTTTGCCGGTGAGAGATTATCGCGAATGGATCTACCTGACGTCCGGCATCGACATGAGCTACAACGCCAAGCCGGCCGATATGACGATGTTCGACAACGTGTTCGTGAACCCTGAGGCATACCGCAGCTTCTTGTCAACGGGCACATGGCCGGACAAGACGATGCTGGTCCTTGAGGTGCGCGAGGCAAAGAGCAAAGGATCGATCAACCAGCACGGCCACTTCCAGGGCACACAAGTGATGGGCGTTGAAGTGCACGTAAAGGACACGGCGCGCTTCCAGGGTGGGTGGGCGTTCTTTTCCTTTGACGCGCCGGACAAGAACGGCACGCTGATTCCACAGGGCGCGCCCTGCTATAGCTGCCACGCGGCACATGCCGCGGTCGACACCACGTTCGTGCAGTTTTATCCCACGCTGCTGCCCATCGCCGAGGCGAAGAAAACGCTGAGCGAGGGGTATTTGAAGGATCAGGCGCCGGCACAAGCCCCATAGCCTAAATCGCTGCCGGGCCGCGGAACACTCTCCAGAAATCGAGAAATGCTTTCTGCCGCACCACCTGGAAGAAGTCGTTGGCCAGCAGATAAAAGACCACGGATGCGGCGGCAACGGCGTGCATCGCATCGCTGCCCAGTTCGTCGCTGAAGGGCAGCGGTGCGGCGGAGAACACCATGGCCACGACGATCAGGGCCAGCTTCACGATGCCCAGCACCAGGTTGATTTCGACCAGTTTGCCCGTAAAGGGTTTCCCTAACCGCAAACTTTGTCCGAGGGCGGAGGGCACGGAGCGTTTTTCGAGCCCTGCCAGCAGCGGCGCAATCGAAAATGGCCAACTGGCCAGAGCAAACGCGGTGAAGAATCCCAGCGAGAGAAAGATCACCCAGATAAAATAGCCGACCAGGTCCGGTTCGCCGCCCGCGGAGATATGGGTTGCTGCGACCCATTGCATGGAGCGGAGCCAGCCCCAAACTACAAGCCCAAAGAGCGCCAGCCACGCCCCGTTGCACGCCATGGTGGTGAAAGGGCGAAAGCGGAGTCTGGGATCGATGCGCCTTAGCAAAAGCCCGCGGCCCAATCCTGAAATCACGATCCATGACGCTGCGGCCGCGGGCAGCAGCCCGCGCAAAATCGCGAGCACATGCGGCTGGTAAAAGGCGAGCCCGTTCGAAACTTGTGTCGCCGCGATCCAGGGATTCTGCGTATCGAGCGAATCGAGCCCTGAAGACTCGAGCGGATACGACGCGAGCATTTGCTGCGCCTGCCGCCAGCAAATGAGCAAAAACGGAACCCCGAAGAGCCAGCGCCAGGCGACCTCAATCGCGAGGAGCGAAGGCCGCCGGAAGACTTCGCCCATGTGCTCGACCAGCAGTTGAGTTCCGCGCACTGGGCGCGCCGCTTCAGGCTCCGCCATGACGCCTGACCTCATTTCACGACCAGATTCACGGCCCTGCCCGGCACCACAATCACCTTTACAACGTTCCTGCCCGCCGTGCGCGAGCGAACCTTTTCGTCGGCCAGAGCCGCGGTTTCCATGGTCTTCGCATCGGCGTCGGCCGCAACGCGGAGTACTGCCGTCAGCCTGCCGTTGATCTGCACGGGAATTTCGATCACATCTTCCTTGGCCAGACCGGGGTCGCTCTTTGGCCATGGCGCGCGCAGCACCGAACCCTCGCCGCCCAGTTCTTCCCAAAGCTCCGCCGCGAGGAAGGGCGCGAATGGCGCGAGGAGCAGCGCCAATTTCCTAAGGACATCTTCGGTTATCTCGGGAGAAACAAGCCCAACTCGAAGATCTTCGCCAGCGACGAAGCCATTCTCGATCGGCAGCTGGTAGGCGCTGTAGAGCAAATTCACAAAGATCATGACTTCCGCTATGGAAGTATTGAAGTGCCAGCGGCCCTCAAAATCTTGTGTTATTTTGGCGATGGTCTTGTGTATTGCGCGCTGTAGCTTTATCTCCGCCTCTGTTTGCTCGCCCGATTGATTGGAGGTCTGTGCACGATTGGGGTGCTCACTTTTCAATTTGCGAACAAAGTCGTAGAACCGCCAGACACGCCCCAGGAAGCGGCTTACGCCGCCCACGCCGTCTTCCTGCCAATCCAGATCGCGATCGGGCGGGGCGGCAAAGAGCGCGTACATGCGGGTCGCGTCCGCGCCGTAGCGGGCCACCATATCGTCGGGTGACACCACGTTGCCCTTCGACTTCGACATCTTTGCGCCGTCTTTGATCACCATGCCTTGCGTGAACATTCGCCGCGCCGGCTCGTCGATCTTCACCAGTCCCAGGTCGCGCATCATCTTGGTCCAGAAGCGCGAATAGATCAGGTGCAGAATGGCGTGCTCCACGCCGCCAATGTACTGGTCGATGGGGAACCAGTACTGCGCTGTCGCCGAATCGAAGGGCGCCTTGTCGTTCTTCGCGTCGGTGTAGCGATAGAAGTACCAGCTCGAATCGACGAAAGTATCCATGGTGTCGGTCTCGCGCCGCGCCGGTCCGCCACACTTCGGACAGGTCGTATTCACAAATTCCGGCACACGTCCGAGCGGCGATCCGCCCTGCTGCGTGATCTCGATTTTCTCCGGCAAGATCACTGGAAGTTGATCGTCGGGTACCGCAACCAGACCGTCGCGCTCGCAGTGGACCATGGGAATGGGTGTGCCCCAGTAGCGTTGACGGCTCACGCCCCAATCCTTCAAGCGGAAGATGACCTTTGCTTCGCCAAATCCCTGCTGCGCGGCAACTTTCTGGAGTTGTTTCTGCGCCTCGGCGCAGGTCAATCCATTGAACGGGCCCGAATTCATCAGCACGCCATCTTCCGAAACGAACGGCAAGTGCTTCGCACCGTCTTGGTCTTGGAGGGGCATGATTACTTGTCTGATCTCGATGCCGTACTTGGTTGCGAACTCGAAGTCGCGCTCGTCGTGCGCCGGCACGCTCATGATTGCGCCGGTGCCGTAGTCCATCAGGATGTAATTCGCCACCCAGATGGGCACACGCTCGCCGTTGTAAGGATTGAGGGCGAAGCGGCCGGTGGCCACGCCGTGTTTCTCGATAGCGCCCACGTCGCCGGCTTCGCGGGCTTTCTTCTGCTCTTCGAGCAGCTCGGCGATTTTCGCTTTCAGATCTGCGTCGTCCGCCGTAAACGCGGCTACCAGCGGATGCTCCGGCGCCAGTTGCACGCTTGTCGCGCCAAAGATGGTATCGACGCGTGTGGTAAAGACGCGAATCTTTTCCGTGCTGCGCTCAAGGCCGAAGTCGATCTCCGTGCCCTCGCTGCGTCCGATCCAGTTGCGCTGCATAATGCGCACTTTTTCGGGCCACCCGTCCAGGGTTTCGAGCCCCTGGAGTAGCTCCTCGGCGTATTGAGTTGTGCGCAGGAACCACTGCTCCAGATCGCGCTGCTCGACTTTGGTTTCTTCGTGCCGCCAGCAGCATCCGTCTACCACTTGCTCGTTGGCCAGCACGGTGGCGCACTCCGGGCACCAGTTCACCTTGCTCTTTTTGCGATAGACCAGTCCCTTTTCGTACATGCGCAGAAAGAACCACTGATTCCAGCGGTAATACTCGGGCAGGCAGGTGGTGACTTCGGTGGCCCAGTCGTAGCTGAGGCCGAGGCGCAGCATCTGCCGCTTCATGGCGGCGATGTTCGAGAGGGTCCACTCGCGCGGCGGCGTATTGTTTTTGAGCGCGGCGTTTTCGGCCGGCAGTCCGAAGGCGTCCCAGCCCATAGGGTGCAGCACGTTGTAGCCGCGCATCCACATCTGGCGCGCCAAGGCGTCGCCGATGGCGTAGTTGCGCACGTGGCCCATGTGCAGTTGACCGCTGGGATAGGGCAGCATCTCCAGCACGTAGTATTTGGGTTTGTCGCTCGAAGCCGGCTCAGCCGCGTAGAGCTTGGGGTCGGCGGCCCACCGTTCGAGCCATTTCTCTTCGATGGTTGCCGGGTCGTAACGCAGTTCTTTATCGTCCGCCATAACTTTCAAGTGTAAACGGCGGCGCGCTCACTGAGGAGGAGCAACTGGCGGCTGGGGTTCCATGCTGTCTGGAGTTGCGGAGGGACAACTACCCACTTCTCTATTTACGATCTCGTACCCGGCCGGCGGTTGGAAGACGGATGCATCCGGTTCATCCTGGGTGAGGTTCTCCAGTTCCTTGGTCGTCCTGCCGAGCTGGGGATCGTCGATCACTTCGCGGACTACAAGGCCGAAGAGGCCGGGAGCGATCGCATTCCAAGTCTCGTTGGTACGCACCAGCGGCTCATCGTTTCCGATTGCCCCGGCGGGAATAGTCATGGTCATCCGACGCCCACGCGCCTCAACGCCCTGGATGGTTTCGGTTCCCAGGTCTTCGATAACCGGCTTCTCATGCGGCACGGTTGTTGCGGGCATCACTGAGCCCATCACACCGGGACGAGTGGCACAGGTCGATTGCCCGGACCCGGGCGCGGGCATTTGGATTACAGTGACTCGATCGCCTGGCACATTCCAACTACTGCTGGTTCGAGCCACCGGATCGAAGACGGTCACGCGAGTCGTCGGCGTTTGATCCGCCGACTGCGGTGTTGTCGTGTAGGCGTTCATCCGCCGGCCCTCTGAATCGACGGCTACGACGTCGGTGGTTTCATGACTGATTGTGGTCCCATTGGCCAGGGTTTTCACCTGGGTCGTCTTGTACTGCGCCGTATAGGGCAAGCGAGCCGCGCGCGCGGAGTTGCCCATTTGAACGGTTACGGTCCGGTTACTGGAAACCTGGCTCGAAGCCGGAAACGCCCATCCAGCAGCCGTGATGCAAACTAGAACGCCACAAATTCTCCCGCTCATATCGTGCTCCTTGGCGCTATTCAGCGGCACACTCAGTTTGACGTTCTGTTGGGAGTCGTGCAACCAAAACCGGCGGAAAATCTGCCTAGCCTCGAATTTTAAAATTCCGTGACACTGCAACGTCAATTGTGCTTCTTCGCCAGATTGCTCAATGCCCGCACGTTGCGCTCTTCGTCGCCGGGCTCGTCAACTGGGGTCTCGGCGATGAAGGCGCAATGATCGAAGCGTGGATCGTTGAGCAGGAGACGGAAGGGTTCGAGGCCCATGGTTCCTTCGCCGATGTGTTCGTGGCGGTCGAGCTTGGACGCGCGCGCGGCCTTGGCGTCGTTGCAATGCCAGACGCGCACGGCTTCTAGCGTGACCGTGGCCGCGGCTTGCTTGATCGTCTCCTCGTAGCCCTCGTTGCTCACGAGATCGTAGCCCGCGACCCAGGTGTGGCAGGTGTCGAGACAGACCGCGACGGGCGCGTGATGCTTGAGCCGGGCCACGAGTTCAGCGACCTGCTCGAAGCTGCCGCCGAGGGAGAACTCCGCGCCCGCGGTGTTCTCGATCAGGATGTGAAACGGAGTGGCCTGCCAGGGGAGGCCTTCGATGGCGCGCTCTATGGACTCGGCAGCCAGCTTGAGGCCTTCTTCGCGCGTGAGGCCCTTCCACGAGCCGGGATGCAGGACCAGGAACTCCGCGCCCCATGCGAGGGCGCGCTCGATCTCGCCGCGAAAGGCTGCCACGCTCTTCTCGCGCACGTCGCTTGATTGGCTGCAGACATTGACCAGGTAGCTGGTGTGAATGACGAGCGGGCCAACGTCGAGTTTGGCGCGCAGGTCGCACATGCGCTCGGCCTGTTTGGGGTTGACTTTGGGGGCGCGCCACATGCGGGGGCTGGAGGAGAAGATCTGGAAGGTGTTGGCGCCGATCTCGCGGGCGCGCTCGACGGCGTTGGAGGCTCCGCCAGCGGTTCCCAGATGTATGCCGATGCGCTTCGTCATTTGGACAGTCTACAAGGCGGGTCGGCTGACGCCGAAAGGGGCCAAAAGGCAGCCCAGAGCGCGAAAAGGGCCGGTATGGAAACCAAAATGTACGAAATTGTACGGCGGTTTTGAGGCCGTTGTGTTGATACTAAATGAGTTAATACCTAGAACATACCCCAGGGGGGTATGGAAAATAAATTCTTTAATTAATTTCCTCCGCCGGGTGTTTTGGCGGCGCTGGGACAGGAACTGCCCTACAAAACTATTGTGCAACGGAGCGGGGAAATTATCGGCAAACTCTCAGTGGAATATTGCAGAGGCAGCGCAACGTGGCTAACAAGGTTCCCGGACGCCCATCCCCTGCTGGATTTGCGCCGTGAGCTTGCAAGGCGGCTCCGGGTCGAGATGCGCGGTCTCCCGCCCTAACGACAGAGGACGTTGTTAGGACGGGGCAGCAAATTCTTTGCTGAGCTGAGAGAGGCGCGTTGGGGTTCGTGCTTTCCCGGGTAGAGCGTCGAACTGGTTCCTCGGTACCCCAGGTGCTGGTTTCACGATCAGGTTCTCTCTTGACGCACTCGGCCCGATAGAATAACAACATAGTGAGCGGAGGGCTAGAGAATCGAACTCCATTCCTGTCCGGGAATCAGGGGATATAAGGCCCCTCTCTAGCACCTGCTAGTCGCCCTCCGTTAAATCACCGCCCTGCGAAGCCGAAGCTCCAGGCGCAGCCGCTGGGAATTGACCGGCTAACACAGATGGCATCACGATTTTCCCATATTGCTTCTCGTACTGTTGAATTACCTGAACAAGCAGAGCGACCATAATCTTTGCCTGAATTGGTGCCATTACCAAGCGCGCCTTGATCTCAACATCGACAACGCCCGTTTGAGTCGGTATAGCCTCTCCTACTCCGAGCGAAATATCCTGAACACCCGCTGCGGTTTGAGCGAAATTAACATAGATCGATTTGAAATCCGCTGCGTTGTGAATTTGGGGTTGGAGGGAACTCTTTTTCTTGGTAACCTTCGCGCTCATGCTGCTTTCTCCTTGGATGGCAGTATTGCCGTTTTTTGGCGATTCCATTCGGGTAGACCAGTTACAGCTGTTCCTCGTTGCCACGAACCGCTAGTGTGGTAAATCGGCCCGTCAGTTGAAAGGAGATAACCTTGCACTCCTTTGTCGTGAAAAGGTGAGCCCGAAAATCCCCAGTACTGAACTGGCTGGTGCTCATAGACATGTAATGGCATCGAGGGACCCAATGTAAATGTTTCCGGTATCGGCTCAAGCGTGAAGCCTGTCACTCCGTTTTTGGCTTCGAATAGCGCGGACACTTCTTCCAAATCCCGTGGCTTGTTTAGCGTCTCCCAAGATTTCTCAAAAATGCCGGAATAGACCGGCCCCCGCTCGTTGTTAGGGTCGTCATCGTCGTAAAGAACAACCGATACTTTCGATCCGACAGCGAGCGCATATTTGACCAGAGTTTCCAGCTCTGGTTTCCCTGGAGGACTGCTGAGCATCTGCGAAACAGCGCTCGGCGTGATCTCAAGCCTCTCAGCGAGTTCCTTCTGTTGCAGCTTAGATTCCTGAATCCGGTCTTCCAACTGCGTGAAAAAATCGAGCGAAATGCTGTAAACGAAATCGCCCACATTGCCTTGTGTCCAATTGCTCATTTCTTTTTCTCCGAATCCTTTTTCGGAAATCTCTCGATTAACGCTTGTTTGGTAGCCATGCTGTTCTTCCACATCAAAATCCGGTCGAGTTCGGCCTTGTTCACTGCATCTTCCTTTTTATCGACGCACGATGTCAGGACGACCAGCTCATAGCGCGGATCGTCCGGTTTTGGATGACATCGGAACCCGTAGTACCGGATCTTCTCCGTTATGTCGATGAACGTGAAGCAGTCCCGATATTTTGCTTCATATTCCTTGAAGCCGTGAAATTTTCCTGGCGTATCTGGATGAAACTGAATCCATATGCCCATGCGGTGCCGAATTCGTTTACCCGATGGTTCGTTCTTGGAGGCTTCAAATCTCTGGGTTGCGTTTAATGCCGGATCGCCCCGAAGGAAAGCCACTCCGCGTTTCTCCGAGTGCGTAACCCCGGCGGCGAAGTCGATATGCAGTTGGAGCAGTGGCATTCACGCGTCCAGTTTACCCACAACTTAATCAAAGCGTCAAGGATCAGTTTAGCTGTGGCTAAATCGAGTGTCAAGGAACGTCGCGAATTAGGAATCAGCCAGAATGGGAAATCCTGTGCGGTCCTGTAATAGCAGTGCACTCTGCGGTCAGCTGTAAATATGTTTCAAGTGCAGAATCTTCCTTCAGGCTAAACAGAATCGCCGCTTAGGGCTCCACACCGAATTAACACAAGAATTCCTAGGGTGGTTTTTCAGGACATTCATTTTCTTGAGCTTCGAGCGCATTCAAGAGGTGGGACACTCGGCCTCAGCTTGCCGCGACAGTTCCGGAAGGCGGGGGGCTTTGCTTGGCGTGAAGCAGTTCGATCATCCGCCGGTACAAACGCGCGCGAATTTCGGAGCGCTCGGGAGCGCGGGTGATGTAGCGTACCTGGATGTCGATGCCGGAAGCCGAAGGCCGAAGATTGACAATCGTGGCTGTGCTCAAAGGACTCAAGCGGCTTGCGCGGAAGGTGTGCTTCCATTCCTCGGCGGCCCTGGTTGCGTTGTCGGCGGTCTCTTCGCTGACCATGGCCTGGATGCGCTTAGCGAGAGACTGAATGTCCTGGTCGGCGGAGACGCTGACGGTAATATCGTCTCTCAACCATTGGCCCTCGGTGGAGAAGTTGAAGTACTGCCCGCGAATGGCAAAGCCATTGAGGAACGAGATGCGCCGGCCTGAGGGGAAATCCTCGTCGGCGATGCCGCTGGTTTCAAGCAGCGTGGTGCTGATGAGGCCCACCTCGGCGACTTCGCCGCTGACGCCGTTGATCTCGACCCAGTCGCCGACGCGAATGCCGTATTTGCCCACCAGGAAGAACCATCCCAGGAAGGCGATGATGTAGTCCTGAAGAGCGATGGTGAGGGCAGCGGTGGTTAAGCCGAGCATGGTTGTGGTCTGTTGCGGCGGCCCGAAGAAGACCAGCCCGATGAGCACGACACCGATCACCTGGATGGCCACTTCGATGATGGTGCGCAGGGTTTCCATCCCCCTGTGCTCGGGAGCAGGACGGGCGAGGATGCGGTGCACGGCTGCACTGACGAGGATCATGCAGAGGAGGATAAAAAGGATCAGCTCGACGGATTGGAGGACGAGGTATAGCAGGATGCGATGCTGCAAGGCAACCTGAGCGGCCCACTTTTCATAGACTGAGGCGAGCTGCTGGTCGGTTTGAATGCGGTCGTCGTCGATGGAGAGGATTTGGCGCTGGGTGGTGCGGTCCTTGAGGGCGGCGAGCGCGAGGGTGTGGGAGGTTGAGCTGCCGGAGTTGGCGTCGGCTTTGGCTTTAAGAGTGTTGTATTCGGTGGTGAGGGCGGCCAGGTTGTTTTCCGTCTGCTGCTGGGCCTCAAGGATCATTTGGCGACGGCCGCGCTGGTCGAACCAGGCTTTGATGCGGCTGGCGAGGGTTCCATGCTGTTTGACGGAGACGACGGCAGTTTGCCCGTCGCCATTCCGCTGCTTGTCGTACTGGCCCATGGAGGCTTCGTGGGCGGCGAGCTCCTGCTGAATGCGGACCCTCAAATCGCCGGTTTGCTGTTCGAGATCGCGTTCGGCGTCATTGAGCTCGTCGTTGTCGAGGCTGAGTTGCGCCTCAGCCACGTCGAGGTCGCTTGGGGCGGTCGAGTCTGAATTCGGGGAGGAATTGGAACCGCTTCGAGGCTTGGCAGTTGAAACGGCCGGCGATTTCAGGCGGTCGACCGCGGCCTGGTCCTGAGCGACTTCCTGCTGGAGTTGCGAGATGCGTTGTTGCGTGGCCAGCGCCTGACCGGCAAGCTTGGTGCGCTGCATTTGCAACTCTGCCGAGCGGAGAGCAGCGGCGAAGGCCTGATCGACCTCGTGGTCGGCAAGATGCTCGGCCTGGCGAGCGTAATCGTTCTCTTCCGCGGTGACAGCGACGGAGGCGAGGGCTTGGGCAGTCTGCCAGGGGCTCACATCGACGAGCGTGTTGGCGGAGGCCCGGCTGTGACCCTGAAAGTTGAGGTTCGCCACGACGCTGCGGTTGATCCAGGAGAGGATGAGGCAGACGATCAGCGCGAGCGAGAGCACGGCGATGAGGACGTACCTGGTACGACTGAAGATTCGAGCGCGCAGAGTGGTTTCGGCGGTGGTTGGGGAGGCGGCCATAGGTTTCTCACCTATTGTAAGCAACGGTCGCGGGGCGGGCGTTCTTTCGCCCGCTGAAGCGGGCTGGATATGCGGACCTGCCCTCTTACCCCAGGCTTGCGCCTGGGGCTACCATCTTGAGTGTACCGGGGAGATGCTTTACGAAGTAGACCGGGGACATGGTTTACACATTTGCGGAGAACAGTTGGCTTTCCCGGCTTTGGCTTGACGCTTGAAGATGCGTTTATGCCTTGGAAAGAGACTCGAACCGTGGATCAGCGCCTGCAGTTTTTATCGAGCTATCAGAAGGAAGAGATGTCGGTTACCGACCTTTGCCACGAGTACGGCATCTCGCGTCCGACTGCTTACAAGTGGATTAAGCGCTACGACGAGGTTGGGCCGGAAGGCCTGCTCGATCTGACGCGCACGCCGCATGGTTCTCCATACACAACGCCGGCAGAGATCGAGAACGAGGTTCTTGCGCTGCGGAAGCGGTTCCCGTCCTGGGGAGCGAGGAAGCTCAAGGCGCGCCTGGAGCGGATAGACCCGAACGTGAGCTGGCCGGCGGCAAGTACGGTGGGTCAGATTCTTAGCCGTGCCGGGCTCACCAACCCGAGGCGGAAGAAGCGGCACGCTACGCCGAGCTCGCAACCGTTCTCGATGGTCACGGCGCCCAACCAGCTTTGGTGCATGGATTTCAAGGGCTACTTTCTGACGGGA
>CAVXOO010000219.1:0-7166 GCA_963762945.1 uncultured Acidobacteriaceae bacterium
CGACCAAAACAGTCCATTTTGCGCTGTGATTTATCTCACTCGCGAAGCAGCCTCGGAGCTGCCTCACGCCCTCATCGCATATATCGGATCAATTTGGTCCTTATTTAATATACGACCACATTAGTCCTATATCAAGGCCTCCGTCCCACAGCACGAAACCTCGATTTCGCTGCGTGGCAGAATGGGAATCGTCCTGGGGCGGGTGCGCAACAACGAACCACCCGCTTTACCGGCTCGATTCCCCCAAAGACAGCAAAGGCCCGCCCACTGGGCGAGCCTCTGCGTTAACTCCTATTTTCCAAATCTCAGCCAAAACCGCCCACTCACCGCGATGAGCTAGCTGCTCATGGCTCGAAGCTGCTCTTACGTGTTGAACGACGATCCGCACCCGCAGGTCGACTTCACCTGGGGATTATCGAACTTGAAGCCTGCGGCCTCGATCGACTCCACGTAATCCACCGTGCAGCCATTCAAGTACATCAGCGACGTGGCGTCGACAAACACCTTCAAGTCCTCGAAATTGAAGACCTTATCCATCATGCCCGGCTGGTTCTCAAAGGCCATGGAATATTGGAAGCCGGAGCAGCCTCCGCCCACCACGCCGATGCGCAGTCCGGCGGGCAAGGGATCCTGGGTGGCCATAACCTCGCGCACCTTGGCGATCGCCGGGGGCGTCAGCACAAGCGGCGGTTTCTTTTGAGTTTCCTCAGTGGATTCAACAACGGTTGTGGTTGTGGCCATGATTCCTCCCTTAATGTGACGCGCTTTCCTTCAATGTACCGTTCTACAGATTCTGGCACAAGCCCTTTTACGGACACCCTTAATAGATGCATTCGCTCCGAGAAGGTCGCAGACAGTCAATTCCTGGCCAGTCAGGTTCCTCCCGATTTATGGCGATTACCGTTGGATCGCAATGTCTTGAACCGCGGTACCTCTTCCGCCAATAAAAATTCTTCCGGGTGATTCACAATTTCACACATTCGGGGCTATGATACTCAACCAAGACGGCCCTCTGGCCGCGAGACCGCGAATTTCCACGACCCCGCCGGTGCTTTGGGACCGAAATGCGTTGGGAGGTGCGTTATGACGGTTGCCACGATGGTTATGTGGAGCGTATGGATTGCCTTCGCGCTCTTTCTCGCCGTGCTGTACATTTACCGTTCCAATCTGGCCCGCGACGAGGAAGATCAGATCTTCCTCGACGACTCCTTCGATCACGAGAAGGCCGCGCAGGCGGCGATTGCGGCAAAGGTTGCCAAGGTCGAGCCATGGGTGCGCACAGCGCGATGGATGGTTGTGGCCATGACGGCCGTGGTGGCCGTCTACTACGTTCGCGACATCATGCTTCAGTTGAACATCGTTCACTGACGCCGTCGTTCCATGGTGCGGCCTTGCCAGCTGCATAGAACGGCCACGCGGGCTCTCTCGGGCTGCGAAAACCTGGCCCGGGAGAGCCCGCGCCGGAATGAACGTCCGGCCTAGAAACTCCGAAAAGCGTCAAGAACGTAGTACGTCAAAACCAGCAGCGTCATCAGGCCGGCAAGCACTAGAGTCGACAGCCGCAGCGGGCGAATTCTGCTCAGCCGCGCCGCGATCACGTCCTGCTCGGACTTGGCATGGTTCGACGAATCGGCCAGGAAAAGTTGCGATTCCTCGTATTTGCCCACGCGCGACGCATAGATCCCCACAACGGCCATCAACACAACCGCCGCACCCCAAACCGACCACATCATCGGAACCATTGCCATTGGAATCTCCACTCATAAAAGTTTGACGCAATGCCCTTGCGGCGCGCGAAAGCGCAAACATCCATGCGCCTCCGCGCGCCGTCAGAGCCGTACATAACACTCATCGTGAAGAATCGCAATGGACTTCAATGACCAAAGTCATGGCTGGCCTGCGGCTTGGCCAGACCACGATGGAATCCGCGCGCTCTACTCCACTTCCTGCCGGGCGCGATAGCCGTCGCGGGCAATGATGTCGTACTTGAGCGGCTTGTGCTTCTCGTCCTGCATGCGCAGCGGCTGGCCCTCGTCGTCCACCAGCTCCACGCGAATCTTGCGGAACGTTCCGTCCAGCTTGGTGTTCGTGGGGCGGTAAACCAGCTCGTACTTGGCGCGGATATTCTCGTTGATCTCTTTCACCATGTCGGGCAGTTCGCCGACGAAGCGCGGCTGGAAATGCATGCCTCCGGTCATGTCGGAGAAGGCCCGCAATTCGTTATCGGCCTGCAGAAAGGTTATTTGGTTCCCGCCCATGGCCTCGAACAGTCCGTCGGTGGAGATGCTGAAGATGGTGATGTCGTGCGAGGCCTTCACCCGCTTCTCGATCTGGTCGAAGGTCAGCTTGGACAAGGTATCGATGCCGGTGGCGATCAGGACGATGTACTTCTGCCCCTCGACCCGCGAAAGCCGGTCGAGCGACTCGTTGAGCGCGTCGAAGATGTCGGTCTCGCGAAAGGCGGCGGGCATGTACACCCCGTTCGCCAGTACATCGATGCCTTGCTGAATCTGCTTCTTGTCCTGCGTGAAATCGCTCACGATGTGGGTATTCAGGTCGAAGGTCATCATGGCCACGTAATCCTGCGGCCGTAGTTGCTCGGCAAAGGCCCATGCCGTATTCAGCGCCTGCACGCGGAAGATGTAGCCCTTCGCCGCATACTCCATCAGAATCAGTGCCGTGATGGGCGCCTCCGCGCGCTTGAAGCCTTCCACCTTCTGCTGCACGCCGTCCTCATAGACGCGGAAGTTCGATGGCTTCAATCCGGGAACGAACTGGTGGGTCTTCTCCACCATCACACCCACATCGATGGTCACCTCCGGCACATTCACGTGGAAGCTGACGGCGGGCGCTCCCTCGGGGTTCTTGAACTTTGGCTGGGAAGGCGCCGGCGGCAGCGGGGTCGCGTCGGGATTCTCCTTCTTTTTGGGCACCGCAATCACCCCGGTGTCGCCGCTTGGGCCCCCTGCCTGAGAGCCGTTCTGGTCCGTCTGCGGCGGTTCGGCCGCGGGCTGCTGGTTTCCTGATGAGGCCTGTCCCTCCGCCCTTATCAACGGCACGGCAACCAGCGCCAGAAGGACCAACAGCAATACGATCGGAAGAAATTGCGAAACACTAGCATTCCTGCGCGGCTTGGTCATAACAACCTCTTGTGCTCAACAGCATACGTGATGGGCATTGCCCTGGGCGCGATGGAGAGCCCGGCCCGCACCTGGCTGTACTCTTATAGACGTGGAAACTTGCCCAAAAGGAAACCATCGGGGGCTTTCGCTCCTCGCCTTAATTACGGCTGCGGCGCTGGCCTGCGGCGCTGCACATCTGGCCGCGCAACCTGCCGCGCAACCTGTTGCGCCCGCCGCGGGGCAGCCGGCTTCCAATCCCTCCGGACCGCCCCGCAATCCCCAGATTTTCCCACTGAGCCAGCTCCGTGCCGGCATGACCGCCACCGCCTGGACGGTCTTCGAGGGAACCACTCCCGAGCCTATGGACGTGAAGATCCTGGGCGTGCTGCGCGGCGCTCGCGGCCCCGGCCAGGATCTGATTCTCGCCCGGCTCCTCGGCGCTAAGCCCGAGTACACCGGGGTCGTCGAAGGCATGAGCGGCAGCCCCGTTTATATCGACGGCAAACTCCTGGGCGCGCTCTCCTATCGCATCGGGCAATTCACCAAGGAGCCCATTGCCGGCATCACGCCTATCGAGCAGATGCTCGAAGTCCGCGACCTGGCGACAAGCAACTCCACGGTCGCCCCATCCACCAACTCAATGGATGCTCCATCCTTTTCGGCGACGCGCGAATCGGGGTCGCCGGGAGGGTTGGATCCCTCGAATCCCAACATGACCTTCCAGCCTATGGAAACCCCGCTCGTTATCAGCGGACTCGATCCGGAATCCCTTCGCTTCTGGCAGCAGCACACCGCTGGGACCTCGCTTGAGACCATTGCGGCCGGCGGAGCTTCCACCGGCTCCGGCAGCTCTTCCGCGCCCAGCGCAGCCGCAGAACTGGCCGCGGCCCAAAGCATGGAGCCCGGTTCCTCGGTCAGTATGCAACTGGTGCGCGGCGACATTGAAGTAGCCGCCACCTGCACCGTCACCTACATCGACCCCAGGCAGCTCCTTGCCTGCGGCCATCCGGTTCTCGGCGCAGGCCCGGTCTCGCTGCCCATGACCACCAGCGAGGTGGTCGCCACCGTGGCCTCGCCCCTCAACGCCTTCAAGATCGTCAACACCGGCGAGACCATCGGCGCTTTCGACGAGGACCGCGAATCCGCCATTCACGGCCTCTTCGGCGTGCGGGCGCAGATGATTCCCATGCACATCTCGGTCGACGCTCCCACCGGCCCCCGCCACGTCAACGTCGAGATCCTCGATCTGCCTTCGCTCACCCCGCTCGCCATGCAGGTCGCCCTGCTGCAATCCCTCACTGAAGCCAACGCGAGCAGCGAAGCTCTCAGCTATCACCTCACTGGCAGCATCGATCTCACCGGCTACCCTTCCATGCCGCTCGACGTCTGGGCGTCGCCGGGTCCCGGAGCGCCGGCATCGCTCCAGGCCGTTATCCTCGCCGGTCAGCAGTTCACGCGCCTTTACACAAGCGGTGCGCGCCAGGGCGCAATCCGCAAGGTCGATCTCCACATTGAAGCCGTTCCCCGCCGTGTTCTGGTCACGCTCGCAGGGGCGCACTTCGTCTCGAGCGACATCGTCCACGCCGGCGACACCGTCGAGATCGAAGCCACCCTCCAGCCCTGGCAGCAACCCGCGCGCAACGTCCGCATCGCCTTCAAGCTGCCCGCGCGTCTCGCCGAGGGCAATCTTCGCCTGCTGGTCTCAGACGCCGCCACACTCGACCACGCCCTCCTCCAGCCTCGGCCCAATGCTCCGCCACCCGATCTGGCCGCGATCCTGGCCGAAGCCCGCAATCAGCATCCCGCCGACCGCATCTACGTCAGCCTTCTTGCGCCCGACGCTCAGGGCGAGTTGGAGGGTCAAACCCTCACCAGCCTCCCGCTTTCGATGGCCAACGCCCTCGAGCCTCTGCGCAACGCGCAGGACGCCAGCCTCAACGGCGAATCCGCCGAGCTCGCCGCCGAAGCCCCGGCGGGCGGTGTGCTTTCCGGTTTTGAGGTCCTCACGCTCCACATTGAGGCGGGCGGCGGTTTAAACTAGAGGCAGCGAAGTTCTACTCTCCTCCAGGTCGGGCCGGTATTTCTGGGGATTCAGCCGGTCCGATGGCCAACAAGCGAGGCGCTCGGAGCAATAAATGGCACAGATTCAAGGACTAGCAGCCCATGCAGCGGGAGCCGAACTCTTGCCTTTCCGTTACGAACCGGGCAAGCTCGGGGCGCACGACGTCGAAATCGCCATTACCCACTGCGGCATTTGCCACAGCGATCTGCACCTGATCGCCAACGATTGGGGCATCAGCCAGTACCCCTTCGTTCCGGGTCATGAAATTATCGGTAAAGTCTCCGCCCTGGGTTCCGAGGTCAAATTCCTCGGGATCGACCAGCGGGTCGGTCTCGGCTGGCAATCCAACTCCTGCGGACACTGCCAGTGGTGCATGAGCGGGCAGGAGAACCTTTGTCCCGACGCGGAGTCTACCTGCGTGCATCGCAACGGCGGCTACGCCGATCGCGTGCGCGCCAACGCCCGCTTCGTGGTTCCCATCCCCGACGCTCTTGAGAGCGAATCCGCCGCGCCGCTGCTCTGCGCCGGCATCACCGTTTACAATCCGATGCGCCTCAACGGGGTCAATCCCTCGTCGCGCGTCGGCGTGGTCGGCATCGGCGGTCTCGGCCATCTCGCCATCCAGTTTGCCCGCGTCTTCGGGGCGGAAGTCACCGCCTTCTCCACCTCCCCGGCCAAGGAAGAGGAGGCCCGCGCCCTGGGCGCGCATCAATTCGTCAACAGCCTCGAATCCAAGAACATGAAAGACGCCGCCGGCACTCAGGACTTCATCATTACCACCGTCAACGCAGATCAGGACTGGGGCGCTTATTTGCAATGCCTCCGCCCCAACGGGACCCTCTGGTTTGTCGGCGTTCCGCCCAAGCCCGTCTCGGTGCAGGCCTTCCCGCTGATCTCCGGCCTGCGCACCATCGGTGGCAGCCCTGTCGGCAGCCCCTCGCGCCTGCGCGAGATGCTCGACGTAGCCGCCCGCCACGGCGTCAAAGCCTCGACCGAACTCTTCCCCATGGCCAAGGCCAACGAGGCCATCGAAAAAGTGAAGAAGAGCAAAGTCCGCTACCGCGCCGTGCTGGCGAATTAGGCTCGACCGTACACCTCCGCTGAAGGATGTCATTCTGAGCGAAGGCGGTTCGCCTGGACGAACCGCCGAATCGAAGAATCTGCGGTTGCTTTTCGGCGGCTTGCTGACTCGCCCAGCAAGATTGATCGGGCTAACTCCGCTAACACCGCCAACTCCGCTAACTCCCCTAACTCCGTTGTCTTTTTCGATTTCCACAAGCTTCTTCGCTAAAATATTTGCGATGCCGTTTCCGATCCGCACCTGCGTCGTCTGCCACGAAGAGTTCGAGCTCAAGCCCGACAAGCCCGGCTTCGCCAATCGCTGCCCCTCCTGCAGCGAGCCGGAAGCCGAGCCCGAACCCGCACCCAGCAGCACCGCCGACTACGCCGGCAGCCGCGCCGCCTCGGAAGTCAACGCAGCCCGCCGCCGCGCCATGCGCGACCTGCTCTACCGCAAAGACAGCTAGCTACGATCCACGGCTGTTTGTAGCGCCGGTCTCCAGACCGGCTGTCGTGCGGGTCTCCAGACCCGCACCCAACAAGGGATCGTTACGAATCCAAGCAGCCGCATCAGCAGCCCGCGCCGCTCCACGAACCACGATTCACAAACCACGTAGAATAGAAAAGTGACCAAAAGCTCCCCGCCCGCGGCCCCTTCCGTCGGCTTCATCTCTCTCGGCTGCCCCAAAAACCTCGTCGATTCCGAGGTCATGATGGGCCTTCTCGACCGCGCCGGCGCGCGCCTCACCGCACGCCCCGAAGACGCCGACATCCTCGTCGTCAATACCTGCTCCTTCATCGACACCGCCAAGCAGGAGTCAGTCGACACCATCCTCGAGATGGTCCGCCACAAAACCGAGGGCCGCGCCCGCAAGCTCATCGTCGCCGGCTGCCTCGTCGAGCGCTACCGCGACGAGATTCAG
>CAVXOO010000220.1:0-32114 GCA_963762945.1 uncultured Acidobacteriaceae bacterium
CTTTTACACTGGAAGTGAATGAAACCGGCGTATTGTCTCTTCTTGGGCTCCGCGCTCGCCTTCGGCCAGAGCGGTTCGGGCATCGACGTGCCCAAAGTCACGCATGGCATCGAACGGCACTACAACAGCATCAAATCCTTGAAGGTCAACTTCACGCAGAACTTCGTCGACCGCGGCGGCCGCCACCTGCCGATGTCCGGAGTCCTCTATCTGGAGAAGCCACGCAAGATGCTTTGGGACTATACGTCGCCCGCCGGGCAGTTTCTGCTTTCCGACGGCAACTACGACTACGACTACGATCCCAAGAACCATGAAGTCGACCGCAGCAAGGTGAAGGAGGCGGATGATATGCGCGGCCCGCTCGCGCTGCTCTTGGGAAAAATCGATTTCGATCGCGACTTCGGTTCTTACACCGTCAATTCCACAGACGGATCCATTACCGCGACTCCAAAATCCGACAAGCTGCTGTTCACCTCGATCACGTTTGTGGCTGCGCCGGACTTCAGCGTAAAGAAGTTGTCCATTCGTGGCCAGGACGGCTCGACCACCAGCTTTTCCTTTGACGGCGAGGTGACCAATCCGCCCCTCAGCGCGAATCTCTTCAGGTTCGTCACGCCACCTGGCGCGGTGGTGTCGGATGCAGCAAAACCATAACCCAAGCAAAAGCATGACTCAGCTCACCGAAATCGCACCTTTCACGAATGAACCTGCGGTCCGCTTTCGCGGTCCCGAAAATGCCGCCAACGCGGGCGCCATGCAAGCCGCGATCACGCGCGTCCGCACCGAGCTCGGCCGTGAATATGATCTGGTGATCGGCGGCCAGCGCTTCCGCACAGCAGAGAAGATTCATTCCATCAACCCGGCCCACCCTTCCGAAATCGTCGGAGTGCATCAGAGAGCCGGCCGCGTTCATGTCGAGCCCGCACTAGCTGCGGCGCTGGCCGCCTTCGAGTCCTGAAGAACACCTCCGCGCAAGATCGCGCCGGGCTTCTGTTCCGCGTGGCGGAAATCCTGCGCCGGCGCAAATTCGAATTCAACGCCTGGCTGGTGCTCGAGGCGGCAAGAACTGGGACGAAGCCGAAGCCGACACCTGCGAAGCGATCGACTTCTGCGAGCTCTACGCGCGCTCCGCTCTCCAGCTTGCCGAGTCCAAACCCATCATCCAGTTACCGGGTGAGAAAGACGAGTTGCACTACATCCCGCTGGGCGCCGGCGCGGTGATCGCCCCCTGGAACTTCCCTTTGGCGATCCTGTGCGGCATGACCGTAGCCGCCGTGGTCGCGGGCAACACGGTGGTGCTGAAACCCTCCAGCGATGCTCCCACCATCGCGGCAAAATTCTTCGAGGCGCTGGAGCAGGCCGGTCTTCCCGCGGGCGTGGTCAACTTCTGCCCCGGCTCCGGCGCGACCTTCGGGCATGGAATCGTCGAGCATCCGAGACGCACTTCATCGCCTTCACCGGTTCGCGCGACGTAGGGCTCGACATCCATCTGCGTGCGGCCAAAGCGCAGCCCGGTCAGATCTGGATCAAGCGCACCATTCTGGAAATGGGCGGCAAGGATTCGATCCTGGTCGACTCGATCGCCGATCTGGACGCCGCTGTCGAAGGCGTTGCGGTCTCGGCGTTCGGCTTCCAAGGCCAGAAATGCTCGGCTTGCTCGCGGGCGATTGTGGACCGGTCCCTCTACCATGCCTTTCTCGAAAAACTGGCCGAGCGGGTCTCGCGCATCCAGGTCGGGGATCCCGCGGAAAATGTCGCGATGGGTCCGGTCATCAACCAGGGCGCGCTCGAATCGATCTTGAGCTATGTCGAAATCGGCAAACAGGAGGGCCGTCTGCTTGCGGGCGGGTCAAGCTTGGCCCATCGCGGAGATTATGGCGCCGGATATTATCTCAAGCCAACCGTGATCGCCGACGTCGCACCCGATGCGCGCATCGCGCAAGAAGAGGCCTTCGGCCCACTGCTAGCTGTGATCCAATCCCGCGACTTCGAGGATGCGCTGGCGATTGCCAACAACACCGAGTATGGCCTGACCGGCGCGATCTATTCCAATTCCGCCGAGCACATCGCGCGGGCCGAGCGCGATTTCCACGTGGGCAATTTGTACGTCAATCGCAAATGCACCGGAGCCATGGTCGGCGCGCATCCCTTTGGCGGATTCAATATGTCGGGAACGGATTCCAAGGCCGGGCTGCCGATTACCTGTACCTGTTCACGCAGGCGAAGTCGATCGGCCGCAAGCTGTGATCCTACTGCGTACCTTCGGGCGGCGTGAACTTCCACAGATCGTCATGAGCCGTTTGGCATTCGCGGCGCAACCGGTCGGCTTCCTCGCGCGCCCTCTTGAACTCTGCTCCCTTGCTTTCCGCCAGTTTATGCACGGCTGCCCGGTAGGCCCTCACTTTCCGCGCGTAACGCGTGAATAGGCTACCGGCGCGCAGATATTGCTGCTCAGACATTTCTAACGAAACCCGCTTAGGAACAATTCGATTCTTGCATGTGGCGCGGGGTCGAACCAATCCCTTTGAAAGGTGACGAACAGAAGCCGGAGCTTGTGTTTATAAAGTTTTTAGATTCCGCGGCTCAGTTTCAAATTCCCCGAATGACGCCGCCATCGACTTGCAGAGTTGCTCCGGTAATGTAGGAGGCCGCGTCGGAGAACAGGAACACGGCGGCTGCGGCGAAGCCGTCCGGATCGCCGTAACGGCCCATCGGGATGGTGGCCCACACGCGCTTTCGTTGCTCCTCCTGGGAGATGCCGGCGCGCTTGCTGTTCTCGATGTCGATTTCGTCGACGCGATCCGTATGAATGCGGCCCGGGATGAGCTGGTTCACGCGAATGTTCTGCGGGGCCAGCTCCAACGCCAGCGTCTTCGAGAGCGACGACACCGAAGTCCGCATCACCGTCGAAAGCGAGATGTTGGCGATGGGTTCCTTCACGGCCGAGGAGGTCGGCAGCACGATGGCGCCGCCGCCGCGCGAAATCATCGATGGCACGGCCAGGCGGACCATCCGGATCGCGCTCAACAGCAGCAGCTCGAACGCATTTTGCCACGCGGCGTCATCGAATTTGAGCACCGGTCCCGGCGGCGGCCCGCCGGAGTTGGGATACAGCAGATCGACGCCGCCCCACTGCTCGAAGGTTTTCTGAAACCATGCGGCGATCGATTCGGCAGAGCGAACGTCGACAGCGGTTGCGAGGACCGGCGAACCGGTCTCCTGTCCGATCCTGGCGCCCGCCTCCGCAATCGCCTCCGCGTTGCGCGAAGAAAGGGAAACCCGCGCGCCTTCTTTGGCTAGCGCGCGGGCGACTGCGAATCCCAGGCCGCGGCTTGCGCCCGCGACCATCGCGACTTTATTGGTGAGTCCTAGCTCCAATTCGAGAGTCCCCCGGGTCTAGCAGGATGCCGGCAAAGCGCCAAAAACCGCTTGCTGGCGCGCGCGGCTCCGTTTACAGAGCCGCGGCCGCAAGGGAGCAGTTGTTAGAACGAAAACCGAACCGCCCACTGCATGCTGCGAGCTTCCGAGCCATCGGGAGCCACGATGTCGTTGGTGCCGACGCCGTACGCCGTGGGCGTCAGCGTCATAACACCTTTGGACTCCGTGAACGCCTGCGAAGACATGGCCATCGGCGACCAGCTATTGCTGATGTTGAAAACTTCGAACAGACCGTACAGGCGCATGCGCTCGCCAAGCGGGATCATCTTGGTCAGCCGCGCGTCGGTCCGGTAGCTGGCCGGCTGCCACACGCTGTCCACGGACCAGAACGGAACGCGCTCGCTCAAACCAGAGCCGTTCAGGCTGAAGTTGCTGAACATGCCCGATACCGGAGTGTCGAGCACGTTGACGTAGGGGCTGGTGTACGGACGGGAGCTGTTGATGGTGGTGAGCGAGGAAAGTTGCCAGCCGTTCACGAAATACCGCGAGAAGGCGTCCGTCCTGCTGGTGAGTTTCGGCGAGTACACAAACGAAACGACCAGCCGGTTGGGCTCGTCCTCGAGACCGTCGCCGTAGTCAACCTTGTAGTTGCCGTTCACCAGCCAGTTGCTGGCGCTGCTCATGAAAATATTCGGCGAGTCCTGCCCATAACCTTGCCCGTCGTCGAATTCGTGCGACCAGGTGTAGGCTACCGTTCCCTGCAACCCCTGCGCCAGGCGCTGGGTGAGCTGCAGCGTGGCGCCGTAGTATTTGCTGGTGACGCCGTTTTCGTCCTGAATGATCGAGCCGAAGCGTGGATCGGGGCGGCCGTTGGAGGAGCCGGGGGTGCTTAGAAGGACTGGCGTTGTATATGTCCCGGTCTGCTGACCGCTGGCGTTGTCGATCGTGTATGTGAAGTTGGTGGTCTGCGTCGGCAGATTCAGATCGCGCTCGCTGTACAGTTGCACGCCGCGGTTCCAGATGAAGGAAGCGGTCAGCAGCGTGTCTTTCGTGAGCTGACGGTCGACCGCGAACAGGCCGTTGATGGCGTAGGGCGACTTCCAATTCGGGGAGACGAACTGCAGGTTGACCGATCCGGTGTTAATTCCCGTAGGCACGGCGGGCAGGATGTTGGGGAAGGCCGGCCCGGCCGCAAATTGTGCTGCCTGCGTACTCGACAGGGAAATCGTGGAAACCACGACACCCGTGCCGGAGGTGAACAGATCCTGAAGCGTCGCGCCGGCCACTCGGGCATAGTAGGTGCCGATACCGGCGCGCAGCACGGTCTTGTTGTCCAGCCGATAGGCAAGACCGATCTCTGCGGCTCCATTTTTGGGGAAATCCACACACCCACCGGAATCTGGCGCGGAGCCACTACCCGATTCTGGAACATATCGGTCGAGGCCGCCGCGGACACCTGCTGCCTCACCACCGGCGGGGTCTCCTCAACCGGCGGGGGCACAATGCAGCACACCAACTGCGGCAGCGTCATCGGGGGCAGCATCGAGGGGTGAAACAGCGGAATCGCGATCAGTAGCGCCAGGATGGATGTGTTGAGGCCGAAGGTGGCAAACATCCAGTTGCGGCTGCGGGTGTGGATGGTTCCCATCGAATCGAATGTTGCGGTTTCAAACATGGCCGCCTCCCCGAAATCTGAAATTCAGCCGCGCCGTTCGGGAGGCGGAGAGTCCGCGGCTGAGCGCAAGCGGTCAGTTCGCTCGCGAGCAGCCGGCCCGCCCGCAAGCGCAACGCGTGGGGCGGGGATTCACGGACTTCCGATCATCCCGTTCGGTACCACTGTGTTTGTGTAGACACCGCGCGCGTGAAAACTGTTCCCGGGTTGTGCAAAAGAATCTGCCCGGAGAAAAGCCGGCGCTCCGAACGGAGTAACAAGATCGAACGAGCTCTCACCTTCCAGCCGTCAGCTAGCAGGTGCTTTTTGCGGGAGCTGTGGTCGCGGCGTTAGCGCAAAAAAGCTAATAGCTAAAAGCTAATAGCTGATAGCTGTCTCTTCCACTCGCGCTTCAATCTGGCGATTAAAGCGGATCAGCGCGATCCACATGCCCGCGTCGTCGCGCTTCCACACCAGAGTTCCGCCCAGTTGCCGCGCGATCAGCTCCGGCGCCAGATCGTGATGCAGGCCGAAGTAGCGCTCGTCGAGCGCCTCGCCACTTATGCGCGGAAAGAGCGGAGGCGGATCGTACTTGGTGGAAAAAACCAGCGCCGCAGAATACTTTTCCGGCTCCGCGGCCGCGCGCAAAATCTCGCCGGCGGTAAAGTCGTCGATGGCGCAAACCTCCCACGGCTGCTTCACGTAGCCCAGCTCGGGCTTCGTCAACTCGTCGCTCACGGGCCACGCGGTGAGCACCGTCGCCGCGGGATAGAGCTTTTTGAGCTGCGCAATGCCGGCCTGGTGCATGCGAATCACGTGCGCGTAGGCCAGATTGTCCTCGGGCGCGAAGCCGTACGGCGGATTGACGAAGAGCCCGGCAATAAACGCCGCCGCCGACAAGAGCGCGAGCCCGTACCAATACGGCGCGCGGCGGTACAAGGTCGTCACGGCCACAAGCAGCACCAGCGGATACATGGGCAGCAAATAACGTGTAAGCAACGCGCCGCCCAACACGCTGAACAGCAGGGCCTCGGCCAAAAGCAGTGAAAAGATGCGCAAAAGCACGATCCGATCGAGTGCCGCGCGATCGCGGCCTGCGGTGCCGATACGCGGCTCGAGCAGCAGCGCGGCCAGGGCCATCAGCACCGGCACAAAAAGATTCATGTGCGCGGTCAGGTGCAGGATGCGATGCGCGAAGGCGGCCAGGATGCGCAGCGGCGTAAGCGTAGCCTGGGCGTTATAGCGCAGGAACTCGGGATTGCCGAAGAGGAAGCCGGTTTTGGCGTAGTGGTAGGCGTACCACGCGGCCAGTGGGAGAACGCTGCTCGCAAGCCATGCGGATTCACGCAAAAGTTTTGCGCGCAACGGACCGCCGTTCTTGAATCCCACGACAAGATTAACCGCGGCCAGCGTGAGCGGAATTGCGACAGAGGTTTCCTTGGAAAGTGCGGCGGCGGCAAACCACAACGCCGCGGCCCAGGGCTTGCGGTCGCTCGATGGCAGCGCGTAATTCAATCCCCACAGCGAACACGCCGCGGCAAAGATGTCGGCGTGGGCCAGCGAGCTTTGCGCAAACCAAATCGGGTAGAGGCCCGTGAGCAGCACGGTCCAGAAGGCCACCGAAGCCACGCCCACCAGGCGCATCGCCAGCCGCCACACCGCGAGCAGCGCGAGTGTCGCCACCAGCAGCACGGCCTCGCGCGTCACCTCGGGATAGAAGCCCGCGGCCTTCCAGCAGAGCGCGAGATAGATCGAGGGCAGCGGCGGGTGAGCGTTGGTGAGGGTGCTGGTTGGAATCAGCGAGCCGGTGCGGAAGAAGTCCCACGCCGCGGGAATATAGTAGCCAGCTTCGTCCCAGTAATAGGGCAGGCGCAGCAGCGTGAAGTGGGTCAGATACAGCGCCACAAAGATGACCGGAAAGATCATCCAGAGCGGCAGCGGCCGATCCAGCCGCGGATTTAGGATTCCACTCAAGCCCAATGGCTCGCTCCTTGAAGAGCAGCATCTAGCTTTTAGCCACTAGCTTCTAGCTGGTTGTGCGGAACTGATGCCACCGCGGCGCCTGCGCGAGTGATCCGGTTGGGCCGCAGCCGCGCCCTCTTCGCCGCAACAGCTAGGAGCTAGAAGCTAGTAGCTGGCAGCTAGTTGACCGGCCCGTGGGGAAAACTCTGGCTCTGCGGCTCGAGGTTGAGCGTGCCGAAGGCCTGTTCGTATTGCGCAAGATTCTGGCCCAGTACGTTCCATAGAGCCTTGGCCTGCTGTGGGCTCAGAAAAATCGCCTGGTTGTTGCGGATGGTCACCTGATCGGGGCTTTCGCTGGAGGCGAGGCCGAAGACAAGCTGGAAATCCCAGACGCTTACGCGCACCTGCACGCTGTTAGCGTAGGTTTCGCGGTAATCGCCGGTCTGGGCCAGATTCACTTGAGGCTGTTGCGGAGTCGGACTCATGATGCTTTCAGATTACGCCAAGAGACAGCTATCAGCCTTTAGCTTTCAGCTTTTAGCTCATCACCCGAGAACGCGGCGCATCGATTCCGCATGAACAAGCTAGAGGCTAAGAGCTAATAGCTAAAAGCTGCCTTTCAGGTCGTCCGCCAGCGGACAGTTTTCGCAGCGCGGCGTGCGCCCGCAGTGCGCCTTGCCCACGGCCACGGTCAAGGCGTGGAATTCGTTGTAGAGTTGCGCGTGATTCTTTTTGGGATCTCCGGCGAAGGCGCGCCGCGTGAGATCGGTCAGCTGTTCGTATGAGGTCTTGGCGGATATTTTTCCGCGGCCCGGCACGGGCGCGAACAACTGGTGCCGCGCAGCGACGCGCCGCAAGTACTCGTCGGCCACGGGAACCTGAGCCCTCAGCGCGTAAAGCAGAATCGCGTCGGCGGTTTCGGGGCCAACGCCGGGCAGATCGAGCAAACGCCACCGCAGCGCCGCAGTGGGTTGCGCGGCAAGCTTCTCAAGCGATCCGTCAAATTCGGTGTCCAGCATTGCGACGAATGCCTTCAACGCCGGCGCCTTGCGTGTATAAAACCCGGACGGTTGGATGAGCCGCCGCAGCTTGGCGAGCGGAACCTTGCGCAGGCCATCGACTGAGAGCGCGCCGGCCGCGCGGAGATTGGCGAGCGAGCGTTCGACAGCCTTCCACGAAGTGTTTTGCGTCAGGTACGCGCCCAGGATGACTTCGAACGGCGTCTTGGCCGGCCACCAGTGCTGCGGCCCGTAGGCGCGCAGCAACGCATCGTGCATGCGGCGCAAGCGCCGCGCGGGATCGGGCTGAGAGCGAGAGCTCACGGCTATCCTAGGATAAGTGCTCGAACGCCATTTTCCGCGTGGCCGCCGGGCCAAGGAGTTTGCGATGAAAAGTCACACCGAATACCTGGTCTTTGAAACGCGCAAGCGGCGCGAGATGGTGCACATCACCGACGAAGTCGAGCAGATCGTCGCCCGCAGCGGCGTGAAAGATGGGCTGTGCTTTGTCTCGCCCATGCACATTACGGCCGCGGTCTACGTGAACGATCATGAGAGCGGGCTTATCGAGGACATCGGTAAATGGCTGGAGGAGCTGGCTCCGGCGCGGCCCGATTACAAGCACCATCAGACGGGCGAGGACAACGGCGACGCGCATCTCAAGTCGCTGCTGTTGCACCACGAGACCACGCTGCCGGTGACTGCCGGACGTCTCGATCTCGGCACGTGGCAGCGCGTCTTCTACGCCGAGTTCGACGGCCAGCGCCGCAAACGGGTCATCGTGAAAGTGCTGGGGGTGGAGTAGCGGAGTTGGCCGCGCTGCGCGCGTGTTAGCGGAGTTAGTCGTACGCGTGGGACATCTGGGAATGATATTCGCGGCTGATAGCTCTAACTCCGCTAACTCCGCTAACCCCGCTTACTCGTCCGTGATCTTGCGCCAGGGTCCGCCAGACTGCGCGCCGCTGGAAGCGGCAAAGTTGAGCTTGGTGCGCGGCAGCACGACCAGGTCAACGCGGCGGTTCTGGGCGCGGCCTTCGGCAGTGTCGTTCGAGGCCACGGGATGAAACTCGGCGAAGCCGGCGGCGGAAAGGCGATCGGGAGGAATGGCCTTCATCTCGAGAAAGATGCGCGCAATATGCGTGGCGCGCCCTGAGGAGAGCTCCCAGTTGGAATCGAACTGGGCGGTGTGAATAGGTACATTATCGGTGTGGCCCTCGATGCGCAGGTCGTACGGCGTGACGCCCAGCCGCTCGGCGATGGCGCGCAACGTGGGCAGGGCCTCGGGTTTGGGCGTGGCCGATCCGGAATCGAAGAAGCCCGCCTCGCGCAGGCTGATCACCAGCCCGTCGCGGCCCATCTCCATGGCTACGGTTTTTTGCGAGATCTGCTGGGCCAGCGCCAGCGACAGGTCGTGTTGCACGCGGCCGAGGTCGTATTTGACTTGCATCGGAGTAAGTAGTTCTTCGCTCGATGCCTTGGCCTGCTGCGTCGAACTCTCGGCATCGGGAGTCGAAGATCCACCCGCGGAGTTGAGAGCCTTGCTGACGGCCTGCGCAACCTGCGTCTGTTTCTTCTGGTCGGCTCTGGCAAAGGCGAACAGCACCACGAAGAATGCGAACAGCAGAGTGATAAAGTCGGCGTACGACACCAGCCACCGGTCGTGGCTGACGCGACTGCGCGGGACACGTCCCCTCATGGTCATGCGGCGCGCTCCGCTGGCTCCTGGCTGGTTTTTTCCAGGAAGCCGTTCAGCTTGATCTGCAGCATGCGCGGGTTCATACCCTCGAGAATCGAGATCACGCCTTCCAGCATCATCTCGCGCCGGCGGTGGCCGTCATGAATGCGCAACCGCATTTTGCCGGCGAAGGGGAGAAAGAAAAGATTGGCGATGCCCACGCCGTAAATCGTGGCCACAAACGCCACGGCGATGCCGCGGCCCACTTCGTTGATGTTGTCCAGATGCTGCATGACCTGGATGAGTCCGAGGACGGCGCCGAGAATTCCGATGGTGGGCGAGAACCCGCCCGCCGACTCGAAGACCGCAGGCAGCCGCTCTTCCTCTTCGGTCTGCGACTCCAGGCTCACGTGCATGATCTTGCGCAGCTCCACCGGCTCGGTGCCGTCGACGGCCAGCATCAGCGTCTGCTTCAGAAAGGGATCGCGAATCACCTGCAGATCGGCATCCAGCGAGACCACGCCGTTGCGGCGCGCTTTGTTGGCAAACGCCACCAGTTGCTGAATGAGTTGCGTTTCCTCTTTACGCGGCGCGGCAAACAAGCTGCCCAGGCCGCGGAAGGCGCCGATCACGGTGGTCAGCGGGAACTGCAGCATGACCGCGCCCATGGTGCCGCCAAAAACAATCAGGGCGGCCGTCGGCTGCAAGATCTGGCCCACGTTGCCGCCTTCAATCGTCAATCCGAAAAAGATTCCGGCGAGGGCCAGAAACGCACCTACAACGCTCGCTTTATCCATATACTGCCCCCTCAGTGGTAACGCCAACTCCGCGGTTGGTTATTGCCGTAAATTGCCCGCCGGCTTGATCTCGGTCGGGGCCGCTGGCTGCGTTTCCAAATCCAGGCTGGCCAGGGCTGCCACGCGTTCCAGATCGCCGAAGTTATGCAGGCGCTTGGCCACCACGGCCAGCAAGCGCGCCCGGTAAACCATCACCTTTTCCTGCACCTCTTCGATGGGCTCGCGCACGATTAGTTTTTCGCCGTTGATCAACGTCAACATTGTGTCTGGCGAGGCCTCGGCGGTCTTGATCAGATCGCTGTTCAGCATCATGGAACGGCCGTTGAGCCGCGTTAACTCGATCATCTGAGTTCTCCTTCGCTCGCATTATCGGCATGGGCCGGGAAAGGTTAAAGAATTAGAACCAAAGGCGCAGAAGTGTCCACCGTCGAGACACAATTGGCAATTCGATAAAGTCCCTCAAAGCCGCGCCGAAGAAGGGGCCAGATGCGACGGCTACGAGCCGGCAGCAGCACCCCGTGAATGAAAAAAATGGGGGCACTTCCGAGGTAGGGCCGCAAATCACCGCATCCCACAAGGAGAACCCCATGTCCCTGGGTGTCTTAAATAATCTCTCCGCGGTGTATGCGGAGAACAATCTTAACAACACTAACAACAGCTTGAACACCGTGCTGCAGCAGTTGTCTTCCGGTTCGAAGATCAACTCCGGCGCGGATGACGCTGCCGGCCTTTCACTGGTCAACGGCCTTCAGGCCAACCAGCAGGCGCTCACGCAGTCTGAAACCAACGCAACTGAAGGCGTTGGCATGTTGCAGGTTGCCGATGGCGCTCTGTCGCAGGTCACCAGCCTGCTTAACCGTGCTGTAACCCTGGCTACGGAAGCCTCGAACGGCACCCTCAACAGCTCGCAGGACCTGGCGGCCAACCAGGAGTACCAGTCGATCCTGTCGGAAATTAACAACATTGGCTCGACGACCACGTACAACCAGAACCAGGTTTTCAATTCCAACACCGCCATCTACACCGGCGACTCTTCGACGACAGGCTCCTCGGTCGACGCTCTCAACATCCGTTCGCTTTCGTCTGCCAACCTCGGTGACACCGGCGGCACGATGGCCTACAGCAACGGCACCAACAATGTCTTCCTCGATCTGTCCGATGGCGGCAAGAATGCCGGCCTCAACGACTCCTTCGGCGCGGCCGGAACCACAACCACCATCGCGGTCAACTATATGACCAGAGGCGCCAATGGCTCGGCAATCGAAGCCAGCGCAAACGTCAGCGCCGGCGCCGGCACCAACTATGCCAACACCGTACAAGGGCTGATCAGCGCCATCAACGGTTCAGGCCTTGGTCTGACCGCTGCCTTCGGCACGGCCACGCAGGCTGGAACCAATGCTGCCAGCACTGCCGTTGGGGCTGAAACCACCACGGGCGGCAGCGGCGGAGACACGGGCATCATCATCTCCGGTCTGGGCATCGGCGTGGGCGCAGCGGCAGCAGGCTCCAACGGCGGCGTAGGCGAAATTGGCACCCTGAATGTCGCGGCTTCTGGAGATGCGCTCAGCGGAACGCTCAACGTCGTTGGGTCAGATGGCAAGACGCACGCCATTACCCTGGGCGCAGCGAACTTGACCGACAACATCACAAACCTGGCAGCGACCGTCAACGGGGATAACCTCGGAGTCACAGCTACAGTCAATGGCACGGCGCTGACGTTCACAACCGCAAACTCGGCCGTATCTGTCAGCGGCGCAGGTATCAAAGACGTAGCGGCTGTGGACAACCTTGTCGGTGTGCCCACGGGCGCAGGCGCTCAGCAGACCACGGACCTGGGGGACATCAAAGCGGCGAATGAAGTTGCCGCCAAGACCCTCACATTCGGTGCTGAGGGCACGTTCACTTTGACGGGCGGTGTTGCGGCTGACATCAAGTCGATCAACGCCGGCAAATACGGGGTTACAGCTACGTTGGATTCTGCTGGAACCGGCATCGAACTGTACGCAGCTAACTCCAATATGGCGCTCGCAGGCACTACGGTTGTTACCGCGGCGACTGCGCCAAGCACATCGTCCCAGTATTACAGCGTCGGTATTTCGAGCGCTGCCGCAATCGCCGACCAAAGCACCGGCGGCGGAACCGCGAATACGGCATTCGTTCAGGACACCAATGGCTCGGGCGGCGTGGCCACTATCAGCTACGCGGATTCGGCCGGCGAGTCGCTGAGCCAGACCGACCTCACCAACCAGACCAATGCGGAAGCCGCATTGACCAACCTGAATGCTTCCATCACGGATGTCGCGGGGCAGGACGGCTACATCGGCGCCCAGATCAACACCCTGAACGCCGTCAGCCAGGTGCTCAGTACACAACAGGAGAACGTGGAGTCGGCGCAGAACGCAGTTCAGGCCACCGACTACGCTGCGGCCTCTTCCAACATGTCCAAGTACGAAATCCTGGGTCAGACCGGTATCGCGGCCCTGGCACAGGCCAACTCGCAACAGCAGGACGTGCTCAAGCTGTTGCAATAACCGGATTCCCGCGGACGAATCTCAAGTCCGCGGGGTCAAGTAACTAGCGTTCCCGGCGGTGGATCTCCGCTGCCGGGCTGAGTGAATCCCGGCAAAACTGCCGGAAACCCAAGCGGGACGGCCACGAGATGGCCGTCCCGCTTGCTTTTTTGTGTCCGTCTTTTGCAGTTACGGGCCTTCTCCCGGGTTGCTTCGAAGATGGCCGTTTCCTGGTGAAGAAGTTATTGAACGCGCGGCTTTCCCAGAAAATTCCGCACCCGTTCGAAGAAGCTGCGCCTCAATTTCTTAACAGCATGGTGAGACCTTGGGCATTGTCGAGGTTCCTCGCCTTGAGCGCCGCCAGCGCCTCGGGAAGAAACTTTGCGCGGTGTTCGAAGTGCTTACATGCGGTTTGCACGATCTCGACTACGTCTGCCGCGCAGAATTCGTGCTTGCGAGCCCCGGCCACTCCAATGAGCAGCCCCTTGATGAGAGCAAACTGGATGGCGAGCAGCCCGAAGGCCCGCGCTGGTTGTACATCTGCTTGAGGGGCGCTGAGATTTCGCTGAAATGGAAACAGGTCGCGCAGGACCGCGTTGATGAGGTAGTTCTCCAGGATGTGCGGATGACGCCGGAAGAATGGAGCATAGAATTCGGCGTATGCGGCGGCGTACCGGGCCGCCTGGCTGTCCATCGAAGCCTCAGGAGAGTGGCCCACGCCTTCCACGAACTTGTTGAGGACGCCACGCAAGCGCGGGCTTAACCAGACACCGTTGACGCGCCGGGCGACGAGTCGAAGTACGATCTCTAACTGCAACTGGTTGTCGGCCGGGATGGTTTCCATCAGTCTGGAAAGACCGCCGCTGGCCACGGCGCGAGAAAAATCGTCGAGCAGATCGGGAAAGCCTCGCGTCACCTCTCCCTGAACCAGCGCCTCGAGGCGGCGCGAAAAGGTTCCCAGCAGGAACATCCTCTGCCACAACGAGTATTTCCGGTTCTGGATCAGGCCCAGGACAAACTCGCGAATCTGCCAGAAATAGCCGCGAAGGACAACCGGATCGGTCGCGGTCTCGTCCCAGGTCACCTGGTAGCCAGGGGCCGAGACCGGCGGCAGAAGGTCCGGTTCAACTAAAACCAAGCGCGCCGCCTCTGGGCAGGAGAGCGAGAGCTTGGTTTCTTCGAAGCCGTCGATGGTGTGGGTGATGCGAGGGAAGACCGCGCAGGTCCGGCAGAGATAGTCCTCCCCAAGTTCGACCTGGATGCGGCAGAGTCGCTCGCCGGAGAGGAGAGGGCAGGCTCCAGAGGGCTTCATGCGCACAGAGGCGAAGTTCGAGGCATTGCTTTTTCCGCCTCTGCTCGAAAGAGGTTGAATCGCGGTGTCCATCAGCGAGCGCAGCGGCCCCGCCGGCAGGCTCCTGTATTTCCGGTAGGAGGCCTGATCCACAGACACGAGCCAACCCGCGCAGCATGTGTCCTCACACGCCGCGCCGATGCAGGTGAACCGCTCCGCATACCCGGGGCGGATTAATCTAGTTTGCCGCAATGTTCGCTCCTGGCAACCCGGAGAAGCGGTCGCCCAATTTAGGTGACGTGCGGTGGGCTGGCAGCAAACCGCGCGCCGGAGTCACCGGATTTGCATTGGAATGATTTCAGGCAGGGGGATTACCAAAGATGGGTAAGGGGTTAATTGACCGGCGGCACGGGTGAGCAACGACCCTGCATGGCGTTGCAGGATGAGTTGGCGATCCCGGAAAGGGCTGATCTTATTGCGATATGGGCCGATAAATACGGTGACACAGGTGAACTGCGGACACCGATGATCCGCGAGCGGCCCCAGCTCATCTGTCCTTAGGGCCGTTTGTGAGGTTCTTCTAACGCGCTTTTGAGCCGGTTGGATCGCAGGCTGCATCAGGCCTGCCGGAGGCTTTCATGGGTACAGTCGGGCTGAACTTCGGATCGCCGACCAGCGGCGCGGGCTTCAACGTGAGCTCGACGGTCGCCGAGATCGTCGGCAATCTCCAGAAGGTCGAAACGCCCTGGAACAAACAGCTGACCACGCTGGGAGATCAGGACACGGTGATCTCGAATCTGGGTAGCCTGCTCTCCAGCGTCTCGACGGACATCAGCTCGCTGACCGACTTCCAGGGGGTTCTGGCGCAGAAGGAAGGCTCAAGCTCCGACACCAGCGTGCTCGATCTCACTGGGGCCACCGCCTCGGCCGCGGCCGGCACGCACACCGTCGTCGTCAACAGCCTGGCCGAGACTTCGAGCGGCTACATGGCCGAGATCGCCAACAGCGCGGATACGCTGTCGGGCTCGGTCACGCTCAAGGTGGGGAGCGGCGCTTCGCAAACCATCACCCTCAATTCCACCAACGACACCCTGGCGGGCCTGGCCTCGGCCATCAACTCCTCGGGCCTGAACATCACGGCCAACGTGCTCACCGACGCGACCGGGTCGCGGCTGAGCCTGGTCTCCGGAGTGTCGGGAGCCAACGGCAACATCGTGGTCACCGGCAACTCGATCGTTGACGCCAGCGCTTCCAACACTCTCGGCGCTACGGTCACAGCGGGCAGCGGCAGCACTGCCTCGACCGCGCTCCTGACGGCCGTCTCGAGCTCCAGCGAGGCGCTGACCGGGGCCCTCAACGTCACCGTGGGCGGCGGCAGCCAGCAGACCATTAACATGAGCGATGTGAATACGGCTGAAAGCGGCACAACTTTGGCCGATCTCCAGCAGTACATTCATAGCAATGCTGCGACTTTGGGGTTCGACGCCTCGATCGCGAATAACAGCGATGGCACGGTGAGCCTCGAACTCACTTCAGGCACGACCGGCGGCACGGGAACCCTCGCCGTCACCTCCAGCCTGATCGACAGCAGCACTGCGCTGGCCTATACCTCCTCGGTCACCGGCGTCAACGCCAGCCTGACCGTGGACGGCGTAAACCTCACCAGCGCTTCGAACACCGTCAGCAATCTGATTTCCGGCGTTACGTTTCAGCTTCTGGGCACCAGTTCGTCGGGTTCCGAGGTGCAGGTTGTCATCGCTAACGACAACACAGGCGTCGAGAGCACCGTCAACCAGTTCGTCAACGACTACAACTCTCTGATCAGCGCCGTCAATACCCAGGAGGGCAACGACAGCTCGGGCAACCCCGAGCCGCTCTTCGGCTCCCCCACGCTCTCTCTTCTGCAGCAGGAACTGCTCAGCAACATCAATACGGAGAATCCCAACGGCGCGCTCGACTCAGTGACCAACAACCTCAATCCCACGCTCTCCGGCTCCATCACCATCCAAGTGGGCACTGGTACTGCACAAACCGTCACGCTCACCTCCTCGCAAACTTCAATCTCCGATCTGGCGCAAGCCATCAACTCAGCCAATATTGGAGTCACAGCCGGCGTGGCCACCAGCGATGGCGAATCGACGCTGACCCTTGCCTCACAAACTTCGGGATCGGCAGGAGCGCTCGCTGTCACTTCCAATATTGTTGCCGCCAGCAACGTTCCTTTGAGCTTTACGGGCTCGAGCGGCACCAGCACGCAACCCTCGCAGGGCACCCTTACGTCGATTCCCAGCGCCGGCGACACGTTGTCCGGCTCCATCACGGTCCAGGTCGGCAATGGCATCAGTGAAGAGATCGACATGAGTACCGTGAGTTCAGCCGAGGGCGGCGCCACTCTGACCGACCTCCAGCAATACCTCGCCAACAACACGACCGGCCTGGGAATCACAGCATCCATCGTCAATAACAGCGACGGCACCCAGAGCTTGTCGCTGGTCTCGAACACTGCCGGCAGCGGGGGCAACCTGTCCGTGAACTCGAACCTTATCGACACCTCGACAACCACGAACGCCACGCTCAATTACACCAATGCGTCCGACATCAACAGCCTGACGACGCTCGGCATCAGCGTGAATGGCGACGGCTCGCTCACCTTCGACGCCGATTCGCTCGATTCCGTATTGAACACCGACTATTCGAGCGTGGCGAGCTTCTTCCAGAATGCCAACAGTTGGGGCCAGAGCTTCTCCACCATGCTTACGAATGCGGGCTCCAGTTCGTCCACAGGCATGCTGGCGCTGGCCAGCAAGGCCAACAGCACCACCGAATCCCTGCTCAATGCCGAGATTTCAAAAGAGCAGATCTACATCTCCGCGCAACAGTCCAGCCTGACCACGGAATTGAATCAGGCCAACGAGGTACTTGAGGAGTTGCCGACCGAATTGCAGGGCATGAACGAGCTCTACTCGGCGATTACTGGCTACAACCAGCAGTCAGGTGGTTAAGAGAGTTTTTTTGCGGCGGGCGGCGTAGAAAACTTCCAGGCCGGCCGCGAGAGTAAACGAAAAAATGATTCAGCGCGCGTTCCGAAGAACGGCGCAAAACACGAACGTGAAAGGAATCGGGCTCAGATGGCAGGCTACAGGGAACACACGCTGGACGGCGCAGGTGCTGTCGATCTCGTGGTGGCGCTTTACGACGGCATCATCCGGTTTCTCTATGCCGCCATCGCGGCGGTGGAGCATGGCGACGCCGACGCCCGCCGTGCCGCGGTCAAGCGCGCTCTCGACATCATCATTCACCTGCAGGCGCGGCTGCGCATGGATGTCGGTGGGCGTCCGGCCCAGTCGCTCAGCGAATTCTATGCCGCCATCTTCGCGCAGATTCTTCAGGCCTCGCAGTCGGCCTCCATACACAAATTCCAGCACGCCATCGATTGTGTCCGCAATGTGCGCGATGCCTGGCGCGAAGTCGCCCACGATCCTGAGGCCAACGCCGCTTCGCCGGGCGTCCTCATGATGCCGTCGCGCTCTCACGCCGCCGAGCCCTCCGATGCAGCCTCCGGCTCCAGTTGGACCGCATAACTTCCGCCTGCACATAAATGCCTGGTCCAGGCTTCGTTCCGGCGGGGCGCGCGCGAGCCAGCGAACTCGCTAACACCGCTAACTCCGCTAACACCGCCAACTCCGCTAGCCCCGCTAACTCCGCCAACTCCGCTAACCCCGCTAACTCCGCCAACTCCGCTAGCCCCGCTAACTCCGCCAACTCCGCTAACCCCGCTAACTCCGCCAACTCCGCTAACCCCGCTGTCTTACCCCGCCACCGTCAGCTCTTCCTCAAGCTGCTGCTTCTGGTAGAGGCTCGCGTAGTATCCATCGAGCGCGAGCAACTCCTCGTGGCCCCCCAGCTCGACGATTCTGCCTTTGACGAGAACGGCGATGCGGTCGGCGCTGCGCACCGTTGACACGCGATGCGAGATGAGAATCGTGGTGGTGTTTGCGGTGTAGTTGCGCAGGCCGCCGAGGATGCGCTCTTCGGTGTAGGTATCCACGCTGGCCAGCGCGTCGTCGAGGATCAGGATCGCGGGCCGCCGCACAAGCGCGCGCGCAATCGCGGAGCGCTGCTTCTGCCCGCCAGAGAGCGTCATGCCGCGCTCGCCCACCATGGTCTCAAAGCCCTGGGGAAACTCCTCGAACTCGCGCCGGATGTGCGCCGCCTCCGCCGCCTCCAGAAGTTCCTCGGCATCGGCGTGAGGCACGCCGAAGGCAAGGTTTTCGCGAATCGTCTCGCTGAAGAGGAAAGTCTCCTGCGGCACCATGCCGATATTGCGCCGCAAAACTTCGAGCGGATACTCGCGCACCGGCCGCCCGTCGATGACGAGCGCGCCCTCGGGTGCGTCGTAGAGCCGTGGAATCAGGTTAACGAGCGTGGATTTGCCGCTGCCCGTCGGTCCCACGATCGCGAAGCTCGACCCCGCGGGAATGTGCAGCGATACATCGCGGAGCACAGGCGTCGCATCGAGGCCGTCGCCATAACTGAAGTTGAGATGCCTGAATTCGATTTCGCCCTTCAACGTCTCATGATTCGCTTGTCCAAGACTCGAAACCACGGAGTGGGCGGAGCGGATGGCGGGTTTGGACTTGAGCAGCTCGTCGATGCGCGTCACCGAGGCGGTACCGCGCTGGAAGATGTTGATCACCCATCCCACGGCGATAATCGGCCAGATGAGCAAAATCATGTAGGTGTTGAAGGCCACAAACTCGCCCACCGAAATGCGATGCGCGAGCACCAGGTGTCCGCCGGCCAGCAGCGTGATTACCATCGAGACGCCGAGAATGAATTCAAGCGTGGGCCACAACATGCCCATCAATTGCACCAGGCGCAGCGCGCGCCCGATGTATTCGCGATTCAGCCGCTCGAAGAGGCCGATCTGCGACTCCTCGCGCGCGAAGGCGCGGATCAGCCGCACGCCCGAGTAATTCTCCTGGGCCTGCGCCGAGATGTCGCTGAAGCTCGCCTGGATGCGCTCGAAGCGCTCGTGAATCTTGCGGCCGACATACTGCACAAAAATGCTGGCCAGCGGCATGGGCAGCAGCGCCACCAGCGTGAGCCGGGGACTGATGTGCAACATGAATACCAGCGCAAAGACGCTCATGAAGATCGTGTTCGCGCTGTACATCAGTCCGGGGCCCAGCAGCATGCGCACCGCGTTCAGGTCGTTGGTCATGCGCGCCATAATGTCGCCGGTGCGGTAGCGCTGGTAGAAGCCGGTGTCCTGGGACTCGAGCTTCAGGAACAGGTCGTTGCGCATGTCGAATTCGATATCGCGCGAGATGCCGATCAGCACCCAGCGCTGGGCATACATGAATACGCCCTTGACCATGGCGATGGCGACCAGAAGCAGGGCAAGAAGCAGAATGTGCTGGCGGGTGGTTCCGTTTTTGATGGCGTCCACGGCCATGCCCAGAATGTTGGGGAACTGCACGGCGATAATGTTGGTGCACACACAAGCCAGGGTGCCCCGAACGTATCCCCAGCGGTAGCGGCGCATGTAGGGGTAAAGAGGGGCGAGGTCACCAAACATAGTTCTATTGTACGATTCGCTCGATGCGCGCCGGGAGGTGTCAGGGTTCAGGGCTTAGTGTGAGTGTGGAGTGTGGAGTGCGAGTGTGAGTGTGGTCGTATCCGTCCGGCGCACACACACACACACTCACACTCACACTGCACTCCTACGTTGGAGTGCGCAGCAGCATATATCCGCCCACCAGCCCGAACAGTACATCGGCCGACCAGGCGGCCATCGCCGCGGGCAGATAATTCACGTAGCCCATGGCGCCGAAGAGGTTGTCGACGACAAAGTAGGCGAGCGCCACGGCAATGGCCAAAGCCAGGCCGGCCATCGAGCCGCGCCGCCCCATCGAAAGCGCAAAAGGAACGGCCAACAGAGCCATCACCACTGCGATCAGCGGGTACGACAGCTTGTGCCACAGCGCCACGCTCAGGCGCTTGGTGTCGAAGCCGCTCTGCTGCAAATCACGGATGTAGCGGTCGAGCTGGCCGAAGTTCATCTCCTGCGATTGCAGATCTTCTTTTTTGAAGTAGTCCGGCACGGCCCGGATCTCAGGAAAAGATGTGCGCAGGTAGGCACGATAATCCGTCACGCTGGCGCCGTCAACGTCGCGCACCCAACCGTTCTCGAAGACCCATCCGCCCTCGCCTACGTCCCACACCGCGCGCCTGGCAAAGATGCGCCGCGACAGTTGGAACGTGGCGGGATCGAACTCGAAGATGGAAAGGTTGGCAAACTCGTTACGGTCGGGATCGAAGAATTCGTAGTAGAAGATGCGTCCCGGCTCGCCGGGCTGCGGTTTCAGGCCCATCATCCACTTCTGCTCGGGGTGCAGGTAGGTTTGCGGCGGGCGTCCCTTGATCACGTTGCGGTCCGCCTCCTGGCGGCGGTTGGCCTGCGGCAGGTAGTACTGGTCGAAGAGGAACAATGTGACAGACAGCGCGGCGGCGACGGCGACGATGGGAACCATCAATCGGTAGAGGCTGATGCCCGTGGCTTTGATGGCCACGATTTCGCTGTTGCGGTTCATCACGCCGAAGGTCACCAGCGCGGCAATCAGCACCGCCAGCGGCGCAATCTGGTAGAGCATGCTCGGCGTAAGGTTCAGCAGGTAGTCGCCCACGATGGAAAGCGCGATGTGGTTACGCAGGATGTCGCCCACCAGGTCGAAGAAGGTGAAGACGATCATCAGCAGCACGAACCCGGCCAGCACCAGAAGAAACATGGACATGAATTCGCGCAGAATGTACTCGTCGAGAATGCGCGGAAACACACCGCGCGGCCTGGTTCGGTTTGCCCGCAGCGCACGCGGCTGAAACTTGCCGAGAACTCCGGCGAGCCGAAAACCGTTGGCCGGTGCGGAGATCCTGAAGCGGGGCAGCCGCGTGGCCCACGTTGTCATGGCATTTAAGATTCGTCCCCCGGTTGCCATTTGCCAGAGCAGAAAAATGCCGATTGCGGCAAACACGATGTTCGCGTTCCACACGGCGAGGAACGCTGGCAGCCGGCTCTGGTGTCCCAGCGCAGTGCCGGTCGCGGAGAGGAAGTAGTAGACGAAGGCCAGCAGAATGGTGAAGACGATGCCCGCGCTCTTGCCGCCGCGCCGCGAATCCACGCCCAGCGGCACGCCCAGCAGCATCAGCACCAGGCAGGCCACGGGAAGCGCAAAGCGGTTGTGCAATTCGATCAGATAGCCCTTCGCTTCCGGCTTTCCCGCGAGTTCGTGAATGCGCTCAAGCAACGCGCTCATGGGCATCGCTAAAAGTGCTGTGTTCATGCGTCCCAGGTGCACATCGCCGGTTGGGTTCAGCGCCAGCGGCATATCGGTTGTCCCGAACGTCGTAATATTCGATTGCCCCGGTTCGTTGGCCACGGTCTCGTCGCGCAACCCGTCGCGCAGGCGCATGATCAGCTCCTGCTGGTTGTCGTTGACCACGGTGGCCGATGCGGCGGTCGTGATCACCGGATTCACCGGGTCGGTCACGTCGGCCATGAACACCCGTCGCCAGTTGGCCGCGCCCGCGCCCGAGCGCACGTCCTGTACGTAGAGAACGAAGTTTTTGAATTCCTCGTGGAAGACGCGCGGCTCGATCTGGTACGACGCTTGCGAAGTCGCGAGCGACTGCTCCATTTCGATGATGGCCTGGTTGGCGCGCGGCGCCAGATAGAGCGAGTTGCCCAGCCCCAGCAATGTGCCTGTCACAGCCACGATCGACGCCACGCGCACAAAGTAGCCGATGCCGAGTCCTGAGGCGCGCATGGCAACGATCTCACTATCCGAGGCCAGACGGCTGAACCCCAGCAGCACGCCCCACAGCACCGCCATGGGAATGGTGAACTTGAAAAGATTGGGCAGCGTGAAGAGAAACACCTCGGCCACGTCCACCCATGTGGAGCTCGAGCGCACCACTACCTCAAGCGTGCGCGGCAACTGCGGCATGAACAAGATGAACGTGAACAGCGCGCACCCGATGAGCGTGAGTGAAAGAATTTCGCCGAGAATGTAGCGGGTGAGAATGCGCACAGGAAGAACCTGCGATTAGTTTATCGTGGCGAAGCTCGATCGATCGGGAAAACCACCCGCATCAGACCGCCAGGAAAAGGTCCGCGGGGAGTTTGAAGCGTGCAGCCAACTTCTTCACCTGGCCTACGGTCAGTTTTCGCTGTCCGGAGAGGAACATGGAAACCGAGCTCTCCGATCCAAACTCGGAAATCAAATCCCGTTGCGTGAGCCCCTGCTTCTCAATAAGGAAACGCACTACGGAAACCGGGTCGGCGGAGGGGATCGGGTAGTGCTCCCGCTCGTAGCGCTCGACGAGCAACGTCAGCAACTCAATTGCTTCCTGTTCCGCTGGCGAAGGATTCTCCTGTGCCGTCAACTGAAACAGCGCCTCCGAGTACTCCTCCAGTTCCACGTCATTATGAATGACGTGGGGCGCGCCTTGCGCGATCATCTCTGCCGGATTAGCGAGAACTGTGCTCATTTTTTCCCGAACCTCTTATCCCAATTCCTGCGGTTGTTATATTCCTTGTGCGTCAGGAACGATCGGATGTAGACGTGACCTTCCGTTTGCATCCCCGGGGCCGTCTTCGCGTAGTGGACAACCGTAATCAACCTGTATCGGTTCTGCCGAATATTGAAAATCACGTACCCGTCAACCGTGTCGGCATCTTTGAACCAGTTTCGAATCCCCGTGAAGTTGTGCCACCGGGCAGCCTCAACGATCCCCACCCACGCTTTGATTTCGTTCGCTGCATCCGGGTAACCTTCCATGGCTTTGCGCAAGTGCCGCCGGGTGACTATATGCACTTCAACACTATACTTCACAATTTGTGAAGCTGTCAAATCGTCACTTATCCTTATCTCGCGGGGCTGTCGCTCGGCCGCCAGCCACGCAGCCGCAAACTGTTCCCCAGCACGCACACGGAACTGAGCGCCATGGCCGCCGCAGCCAGCCAAGGCGTGAGCAAAATGTGAAACGCCGGGTAGAGGGCTCCTGCAGCCAGCGGAATTCCGAGCAGGTTGTAGCCCACGGCCCATCCAAGGTTCTGGTGCATCACGCGCACCGTTTGCCGCGCCAGTTCGAGCGCCGCCGGAATCGCCAGCGGTTCGGTGCGCAGCAGCAGCACATCGCCGGCCTCCTGTGCCAGGTCCGCACCGCTGCCCATGGCGATGCCGGCATCGGCGGTCGCGAGGGCCGCCGCGTCGTTGATGCCGTCGCCCACCATGGCCACGCGCAATCCGCTCTGTTGCAGCGCGCGAATTCGCGCCAACTTTTCCGCCGGATCGAGCCCCGCTTCCACTTCGTTGATTCCCGCCTGTTGCGCGATCGGCGCTGCTGCTGCGGCCGAATCGCCCGTCAGCATCAACACCCGCAAGCCCGCATGGCGCAAGGCGGCCACGGCCGCGGCTGCGTCGGGCTTGAGTGCGTCGCGCGCATCGAAGTACGCGGCCGGCTTGCCATCCACTGCCATCCACAACCGCGTCACGCCCGGCTCCGGCGCGGCCACGTCGCCCGGCAGCGCAATCGAGAACTCGCTGAAGAGCGCCTCGTTGCCGAGCAGGCATTCGTGTCCCTCCACGCGCGCCGACAGCCCGCGCCCAGGAATGACCTGCACTCCCTGCGCTGCCTCCCAAGTCAGTCCAAGACGAGAAGAATAATCCACGACCGCATGAGCCAACGGATGATTCGACCGCTCCTCAGCCGCCGCCGCCATGCGCAGAAGTTCGCGCTCTCCTAACACGCTGTCATCCTGAGCGAAGTCCGCCGCGGCGGACGAAGTCGAAGGACCTGCGGTTGCTTTTTCGTCTCTTGCTCCCTTGTTCCCTTGTTCCCTTGGTCCCTGGAGAGGGTTCGCCCGCTCCAGCACCGGCCGCCCCACCGTCAACGTACCCGTCTTGTCGAGCACGATCGCATCCAGATGCGCCAGCCGCTCCAACGCCTCACCGCCTTTGAAAAGCACGCCGAGTTGCGCGCCGCGGCCCACAGCCACGGTCAGCGCCGCCGGAACCGCCAGCCCCATCGCGCACGGGCAGGCAATCACCAGCACGGCAACTGTATTAGCAAGCGCCAGCGGCAGCGAGTGCGCGGCCACCAGCCACGCCACAAACGTCAGCTCCGCAATTCCCAGCACCACCGGCACAAAGATCGCGCTCGCCGCATCGGCCAGCCGCTCCATCGGCGCGCGCGAACTCTGCGCCTGATCCACCATGCGCGCAATCTGCGCGAGCACCGTCTCTTCGCCCAGCGATTGCGCGCGGCACACCACCGCTCCGTCGTAGTTCAGCGAACCCGCGAGCACTCGCCCGCCTACCTCGCGCGCGAGCGGCGTAGCTTCGCCGGTCAGCATCGATTCATCCACCGTGGTGCGCCCTTCCACGATCGTCGCGTCCACGGGAAAGCGCTCGCCGGGAAGCACCACAATGCTGTCGCCGGGCCGCACCTCTTCAAGCGGCACCACCGATTGCACGCCATCCACCAGACGCCGCGCCGTGGCCGGCCGCAACCGCGAAAGCGAGTCCAATGCGGACCGCGCCCGCCGCTTGGCTCTGGCTTCGAGAGCCTTGCCCAGCAGCAGGAATCCCAGGATCAACAGCACAGCGTCGTAATAAACCGCACGGCCGGGCGCGGGCCAAATGGTGGCATACGCCGAGTAGAGAAACGCCACGCCCGTACCCAGGCCCACCAGCGTATTCATGTTGGTCGAGCCGTGTTTGAGCGCGCGCCACGCACTCACATAGATCCCGCGCCCCGCCCACGCGGCCACAATCGCCGTAAGCCAAAGCAGGAACCAGCGCAGCAGCGAAGTTGGAATTGCATAGAGCCACGGCAACGATCGAGCCAGGAAAACATCGAGCGCGCTCATCTTCGCTTCAAGCGGCATAGCGAACAGCATGGCCACGGCCCCCGCGGCCAGCGTTGCCCAGGCCTTCGCCTCAGCGCCCCCTGTCTCGTCCTTCGCGTGCGAAGCAGAATCGCCCGCGCGCGGCAGCACCGCATCGTAACCGGCGCTGCGAATCGCTTCGACAATTTGCTCCGGCCGCGCCACCGCGCCATCGAAAACGACACTCGCGCGATGCGCCATCAAATCCACTCGCGCCGATTCCACTCCGTCCGTCGCGCGCAGCGTTTCTTCCACGTGGTGCTGGCACGCGGCACAGGTCATGCCCAGAACTGGCAGTGTCAGCGTTTCTCGTGTGCCCGACTCTCGCGTATTTGACGCCATCGGCGGCTCCAGATTGGCGCGTTAGGATTCGAGATGCGCGGCGTAGCCGAGCTTGGCCAAAGCGGCAATTGCTAATTCCACCGGCGCGGGTTCCTCGGCCGCTGTCAATCGGGCTGCTCCCACGCGAACTTCGTTCACCACCGCGCCCGGAGTCGCGGCCAGCGCCTGGCTCACGCGGCGCACACAGGAGCCGCAGTGCATGCCATCGATCTTCAACGTAAATTCCCTCATCTTCCGCTCCTTGACTGTTTTATTCGATGATAGCGGGAGACAGACGATTCCCGCGCGGCCCGGTAGATGTTGATTTGGAACTGCTTTGAAAGGGCACGAGTTCACTCATGCCACAATGGATCAACAAAAGTGGTGGGATTTAGGGCTTGCCGAAAAATGCGTCGTGTGGCACGAAGTGTCAGGGCACGACTTTAGTCGTGCCGCAAAAGTCGCAAAACGAGCGTGGGCTTTAGCCCCTGAAGGATCTCAAAATGCCGAACATACAACGCGAATTTCCTCAAACCCCGCTCGTCGGCGTGGGCGCGGTCGTAGTCCACGAAGGCCGCGTGCTCCTCGTGCGCCGCGGCAACGAGCCCCTCAAAGGCCATTGGACGCTGCCCGGCGGCCTGCTCGAGCTGGGCGAGCGAGTCGTCGATGGCGTGGTCCGCGAGACGCGCGAGGAGACTGGCCTCATCGTCGAACCTCTGGAACTGGTCGAGCTCATCGATCGCATCCATCGCGAGCCCACCAGTCAGGAAGGCGTGGGCGAAGCCGGCCGCGAGACCGGCCGCGTGCGCTACCATTACGTGATTGCCGACTACCTCTGCCGCGTCACTGGCGGCGAACTGCGCGCAGCCTCCGACGCCGACCAAGTCCGCTGGGTAGAGCGCACCGAGTGGAACAGCCAGAACGCCCTCGCTCTCGATCCCATCACCGTGCGCGTCATGGAAAAAGGATGGCAACGAGCGCAGGCCCTGCACGCAGAAGGAAGCTGAGTCATGACTGAACTCTCCACAAGGTCCGAAAATCGTCCTAAGAGATGGATCAAGCGAATCCTCTGGTCTCTCCTTGTGCTCGTCGGATTTGCGCTCCTCGCAGCCGCCGGATTCTTCCTCCGCCCAATCGAATGCTTCAACGCATGGGTGTATCTGCGTGAATGCCGCTCCGGCATCGAGAGCCGTTCCGTCCAGGTTGCAGGTCATCGCATCCACTATCTCGCCGAGGGTCCGGCCAACGGCCCGGTGGTCGTGCTCGTGCACGGGCTCGGCGCCAAAGCCGAGGATTGGGGCGCCCTGGCGCCGCATCTCTCTCGCGCCGGCTTCCGCGTCTACATTCCCGATCTCGTCGGCTACGGCCGCAGCGAGCGGCCTAAAGATTTCTCATACTCCGTGCGCGACGAGGCCGCCGTAGTCGTGAGCTTCATGGATGCGCTCAACCTCAAGCAGGTCGAACTTGGCGGATGGTCGATGGGAGGATGGATCGCCGTGCGTGTTGCCGCCGAGCATCCCGAACGCGTCAGCCGCCTCATGCTCTTCGATTCAGCAGGCCTCAGAGTCCCGCCCACATTTGACACCGCGCTCTTCACGCCTTCGAACTTCGATCAGCTCCATCAATTGCAAGCGCTCCTCTCGCCGCATCCGCAGCCAATCCCCGCCTTCGTCGCCCGCGACATCCTGCGCAACTTCCGCCGCAACGGATGGGTGATCCAGCGCGCTCTCGCCTCCATCTTGACCGGGCAGGACGTGATCGACAACGAACTGCCGCAACTCAAAATGCCCGTGCTTCTCGTCTGGGGATCGCTCGACCGCGTCACGCCGCTCGCCGAGGGCGAAACCATGCAGCGCCTCATTCCGCAGTCCCGTCTCGACATCATTCCCGGCTGTGGCCACATGGCGCCCATCGAGTGCTCATGGGCCATCGCCCCCAAGCTCGTAGCCTTCGCGCAACACTGAGGCCTCACTCTCTTCACTCTCTTCACTTCTTCACTCGTTCGGCGAGGGTGGGATAGCACGAAAATGACGGGCCAACTCGCGAACCTGCCACGTCGCCAAGCGACGCCAACCCGCGATGAAGTGAACGGCCCGTTTCATTCACCGCGGGCCTGTGGCGCCTGCGCGGGGCTGACTCGCCGACTCGCTTACTCGCTCCCCTTTTTCCTTGTTCCCTTGTTCCCTTGGTCCCTGCCTTCTTGACTCCCCATCCCTCGCTTTGCGAGACTCCGGCCATGGCATACAGTGGAAAGCTTGAATACGCCGGAGAGCGTAAAATCCGGGAACGCAACACCAACCTCTACCGCCTCGCGCACTGGCCCATCTGGATCTGGGTCTTTTTTCTGGCGCCGGGGCCCCTTACTTTCAAGCTATTCTCGGGCGGATTTCACCCGGCCAACTGGATCTGGCTGGCCGCGGTTCTCATCGGAACCGGTATCGCCGGCTTCAACGCGCAACTGCCCGGCTCCGAGCATCGCCCCTACATCCTGCGCTTCGACGAGGACAAGCCCAATCCCCTCTATCGCCGCGTCTGCTACACCTTCGCCTGGAACGCCGTCCTCAACTACGCGCTGCTCAACATCGCGGCCCTGGTCTACGCGGTCGCGACCGGCCTCTGGCGCATGAAGCAGATTTACTACACTGCCTACGCGCCCATCGGCCTCGCCATCCTGCTGCTCGGCGTTCTCGGAAAGCTACCGCGCGCCGGCCGCTCCACCAAAGGCGAAGGCTGGGAGCGCCGCTACTTCTACGGATCGGTCTGGTCCGTCACCGCCGCGCAAACCACTCTGCTCATCCTCTGGAAAACCCTGCCCCTCACCGCAACCGGCAGCCTCATCAAGCTAGTGGCCTTCGTCGCCGTGCTCGCAATCTTCGGCATCGCCGCCGCCCGCGGCAAATTGCCCCGCACCCGCCCCATCGTCCCCGGCGAGCTGATGGTTTCAGACTAAGAACCTATCCGCAAATAGTTACCGCCTAATAAGTACCGCCGGCCTCCCGGCCGGCTGTCGTGCGGGCCTCCTGGCCCGCACCAATATCACACTTGCAGATCGTGGATCTCGCAGCGAGCGCACAGCGAAGATCATGGATCGCGAAGAAATTGCAGCGCGGATCGCGATTTGCGGAGGGAGCAGAGGCCTTCACGACCCTGAAAGGGCCGAGGGGAAAACGGGCATTTAGATATCGGATTCCGGAGCGAGCAGGGGCCTTCAGGCCCCTGAAAAAAGCCGCAGGAAATTGCGGCCTTTAGGCCCGGATCGAAACCAAACCATAATGTCCGCACAGCCGTTCAACCACAGGCATCGCAGTCAACGGCTGTCATCCTGAGGCGCAGCCGAAAGCCTGCCCTGAGCGGAGATCGCGCAAGCGATCGAAGTCGAATGGGGATCTGCGGTTGCTTTCTGCGTAACATCCAGCCGTGTCGCCTGAATAACTAACAGCCCCCCAACCGCGCCGTAGGCGGTCGCCGCGGCGACTTAGCCCCGCGCTTGACAGGCTCTTACGAAACCATGTCGTGACCAGGTCTTGTATCAGGGCACGACTTCAGTCGTGCCGCAATTGCTGCAAAATGTATGTGGGCTTCAGCCCCTGCCATCTCAAATCACCGCGCTCGGCGTGTTCCGTAACAGACTGTTGAGCGCGGGGAACGCAGACCCCACAGATAACCTCCGGAGTCCCGTAGGGACGGCGCAGGGACAATCCCTTTAGAGGAATCAACAACCAACCAGTAGTGCCAGCACAGCCGGGCGATTCGCCCAGAACGGAGAAACCTTGCCACAAGCCGACTTTTGAGGACCTATCCGAGTTCGACGAGCGCATTGGTGATTAGGCTTCAAATAAAACAAGTCCGGGGCGACCATCCGCTATTCGTAGTCTGGTTTCAGGGGTGTGAAATATCGCCGTGCGTCAGGACGAAAGAGAACCCAGGCAATCAAGGCGAAGATGATCGCGTGGGTGACGACCTGACGAACTACCGGAAAACTGATCGCTACGTGAAAGGCCATCCAGACGAGTGCGAGCCAGCGTGACCAGTTCCGGCCACGGAACATGAAGGCTCCTGCAATAAGAGCTAACAACTCGGTAAGTTCGATCCACATGCTCTCGTGTTGCAGCGCTATCAGTTTGGGAAAGTTGACGACAAATCCAATGGTCCCCACGGCAATGTAGAGGCAGGAGAGGAACAAAACCGCGATCGGGCGCTTGGCTGAATTCATGGCAGCACCTCCAGAACGGCGTCGCTGGGTTCGAGTGCTTCGGGGTCCGGCGGTAGAGCGGCTCCGTCATCAAGAAGCGCGCGCACCGTTCCCACGAAATCTCCTGTGCTCCGATGCCAGCCGTTTCCAGAAGCGTAGAGGGCCCATGACAGCGCAGTCCCCGAATACTCCCGCGATTTAGTTTCAATATCCGGGTGAAAGCGCAATATGTCACGGGTCATTTCAGCATTGCCATTGAAGCCGGCCCAATGCAGCGCTGTGGCTCCCATTTCGCCCGGAGTATTGACTGGCCAGCCAGCCTCCAGCATCAGTTGGACCGCCTTTGTATTGTTGCTCTGTGCGGCTGCGGGTAGCTTTCGCCGCTCCGCGTCCGACAGCGTCTTGGTTGCGTCCGGATTCCGGGCCAGGTAGTCCTGAAATGTGCTTTCATCGCCCAGTTCACAGGCCAGAGCCAGCTTCAGATCTTCCGGAGTCCGCTCCATGAGCAGCTCAAAGACCTGCTCATGGCCGAAATCGCGCGCGACCACGTGCGCGCTTCGATTTGCCCCCAGCATCCAGATGTAAATTGTGCCCCCTGCGCGAGGGTCTTTCTTTGGAAACCACGCTTCCGAAACGCTCATACGAATGCAGGCGGGGTCGGTGTCCAGATGATGCCGCACAAGATTTTCATCGCCAAGTGCCGTCGCCATCAGGAGGTCGGTTCTGCATCCGCGCGATACAAGATAGCGAGCAACGTCCTGACGATCTCGCGGATAGTGACGCTTTTGCTCAACACGTAACATGTGCTGGGCTGGCGTGGATTCGTGGTCCACGTCGAGCGCGTCGATCTCCGCACCCTGATCGAGAAGGAATTGAGCAATCTCAACTGTCAACGCGAAGTGCAGTGGCGTCTGCCCGTCTCCACCTTTTGCGTGGACAACGTTCTGATCCGCCGCGACCAATTCAGTCAGTTTTGAGATCATTCCGAGCCGGACAGCCGCGTGCGCGTCGATCACCGCGCCGCGTTCGATCAGAAAATCCACCAGGCCTGGATCACAATCGTCGAGCACGCCGAAACCGCCTGCCCACCACTCGGTTCGTTTGTGAATGTTAGCGCCTGCCTCCAACAGAACGTCGATGGTCGCCCGATCGCTCCGTTGCACCGCAGCAAACAGAGCATGTTGACCGAAGCCGTAGTTTGGCAGCGGTTCGTTGATCTTCGCTCTCAATTCTGGATGGCTTTCCAGAAGTTCGCGAACCCGCTGCGCACCCTGATCGCGAATGGCAGCAGTCAAAGCTTCAGCAGGCGGTAGGCCCAAAGTGATCACGTACGATTTCAGTTTTGCCCAGTCGGCAAAACCATACTCCCTAGCCAGTACATGCTGCGCATCGGCCAGCTTGCCCTGGGACGTCGTGCGTTGTAATTGTTTGGCTTGCTTCCTCAGATATTCGAGGCTCGGTTTTGCGGGCAGCTCACGAGACATACACTTCTCCTTTTGTGGCCCGGTGTCCGCTGCACGGGCAAAAGAGAAGTCATGAGTCTGTGCTTGCAGGTTGATTCAGGTGGGATCTTCCCTTTCCGCGGACGGGGTGCAACCTGAATTGCAGGAGTTCAATATACCATAATGCGCTGAGTTGACGCATTCAGGCCAATGCGCTCATTGATCTCGGGTTTAGCCAGTTTCGGAGGATTACTCCCGGTAAACGTTAGGTCCCTATCGGGACTGTCCCGGCGCGACGAAGCTGTCCTGTGGCAGGGTGTTCTGCCGGGACAGTTTCGATAGGGTCGTTTGAAGTAAGTCGCTGGCGTTTGCGACGGACGCGGTGATCGACCTATGGGATTTCAATCGCGCCAGATAGCCCTTTGTGGGTGTTGGATCGGGGAGGCGAGACGAATCGTGCTGTGCTGACTCTGGTTTTGGAGGAAGTGGCGGCCGGAGCGGCGCTTGCAAATGCGCTTGGTGAGGGTGGTTGGCCCAGCCAGAACGCAGGCCAGCTTTTGCGTGCGCGAGCACGACAGCGTTGAAAGTGGATAACGACTTCGGGAGCGGTGAGTCTCTCATGAGCTGTCAACGTTGCACCTCCTTGGCTGGGCCGGGGGCAAGCTCGGATGGAAGTAAATCTGGGCGCGGGTTAGCCGTTCGACAACGAGCATGATGCCGGAGCATGCTGGACAGCGCAGGCTGGGCCGCTCGGGTCGATCTGCGCATGCAGTTGCGTCGAGCAGAACGCGGCAGCGTTCGAGTGCGGCACTTCGTCTGCGGTTGGCAAAGAGTCCGAAGTGACGGATGCGAACCAGGCCACTGGGTAGAACATGCAGCAGGAAGCGGCGCAGGAACTCATGAGCGGACACTGTCATGACCTTCTGTGTGTGTGTGTGTGTTTGCG
>CAVXOO010000221.1:0-7851 GCA_963762945.1 uncultured Acidobacteriaceae bacterium
AACGTTCAAGAAGGCCTTGATGGAAAATGAACAGGCTACCTGCTTCGCGAGCTGGCACGCGCGCGAATTCCCTCCACTATGCAGTCAAGGCCAAAATCGAATGCGGCATCGGGATTCTCAAAAAACGCTCCTGAATCCAACGACGCCACCAGGTTCGGATACCGACGAGCCTCCGGCTTCAACATCCGAGCCAGATCATGAATCCACTTCCGTCCAGACTCCCTGCGTCCGGCCATCCGTTGAAATGTGGCGTGCCCGCGCACGTGGCCGATCACAGCGAGAAAGGCATGGTGCTGATCCCGTGGGGTCAGGCCAGATTCCGCCAATAGCGCCAGGGCGGCTTCCATCCACGTAAGCTCGTTTGGACCCATGAGACTATCGCGGATTGATGTCGCCTCAAGGAACCAGGGATGGTTTCGATAAATGTCCAGGCAAAGCCTCGCCCAATTCTTCAAGCGGACGTTCCAGGGCAATGAGGGCTTCCCGAAGTTCGCAGCGGAGTCACTGGCCGAATCGATCATCATATTCAGGAGATCAGCCTTGCCAGGGAAATAGCGATATAGCGCCATGGTTGTGACTCCCACTTCCCGCGCCACTCGCTGCATCGTGACCGCCACGAGACCCTTTGCGTCGGCAAGTTGAATTGCGACACGCGCGATCTGAGAAGTGCTAAGTGCGGGTTTGGGGCCGCGACTTGGAGGCGCCTTCTTCCCCCAGACCACACTGACGTCACTCCGGTTTTCAGTTGTCATATCGCTTTTTTCGAGCCTCTCATCCACCGTTCGTTTAAGTCCCCGCTCAACCGCCCACTTGCAACGATTTTGAATCTGTGTATAGTATACACAATTAGGAGGCGTCGGATGATCTGGGTTGTTTGCACGGTGGTGCTGTTCGGTGCCGCTGGGTTTCCAGCAGCGTTACTGATTCAAAGAAAGCTGCGGCAAGCGAGAGCGGCGGCGGAGTTACAAATTGAAAGTGCCTGCGGGATTGTGGAGAAGCGATTTGTCAGAATCGGCGGGATAGAGCAATGGATTGAGATCAGAGGTGAGGATCAAAATAATCCCGCTCTTCTCTTCCTCCACGGTGGTCCTGGCTGTTCCTATTCCATCTTCACGCCGCATCTGCGTTCCTGGGAGAAGCATTTCACCATCATTCAATGGGACCAGCGGGGCGGCGGTAAGACCTATGCCCGCATGGGCGCGCGCAGAAGCGGCGAAATCAGTTTCGAACAGCTCACGCGCGATGCGCTAGAGGTTGTGGAGTACCTGCGCACGCGTTTAGGCAAAAAACGGATCTTTCTCCTGGCGAGTTCGCTTGGTTCGACCTTCGGATTACAGGTCGTGCGTCGCCGACCGGAGCTGTTTTATGCCTATATCGGCACAGATCAGAATGTCGGAATGCATCGAGGAAGAGAAGAAGAGTTTTGCGAGCTGCTAATGCGCCTGCGCGACTCTTGGTCTCAGCAAAAGCGTAAAGGCTCTCGAGCGCATCGGACCCGATCCTGCTGGTTGGAGTCCCGATGATTACAATACCGTCGCTCAATTGACGATGAAATCCGATCCGGAGGGATTCCGCCGCACCATGAAGCTTCTGAAGGACGCGGTCTGGTATGCGCCAGGATGGACGCTGAGGGACATCCGCGCCTTTGTTGCAGGAATGCGCCACACTCTGAACAAGCTATTACTGGAGATTACCCAATACGACGCGTGGAAACCTGGCACTCATTTTGAAATACCATTCTACATTTTTCAAGGTGAAGACGATGTGTTGACCACGCCGAAACTGGCGGAGGCCTTCTTCACTGACGTTGAAGCGCCCATCAAGCGCATGACATTGATTAAGGGGGCTGGGCACTTTGCGGCATTCATGCAGCCAGACACGTTTCTGCGCGAGCTTCTGGTTGACGTTCGCCCATTGGCTGAGACAGGCAGCCTGACTACAATTGAGCAAACCTGAACGACCATGCCTGAGGGGAATTCAAACATCTACGGAACTTCGAAACGTGCGTAATCGCCAATGCGCGAATTGACCCATTTCGAAGGAAAACTTCATGGAACTCTGACTTCCGGTCGCATCACCGGCCGTGAAGAGATAACCACTCGATCAATATATGATCCGCCTTCGGCTGAGACCATGCTGGCCCTTGGCTCACGCCGCCAGCGATGGGATTCTCTCCCGGCGCCGAGCTATGAATCGCAAAACCGCGCTCCAGCACGAAAAAGCTGAACGCTAAAAGCTAATAGCTAAAAGCTGTTCTTCTACTCGCTCATTGCGCGCAGCCGCGCCGGCGCGTGGTCCTTCTCAAGTTCGTGCCCACAGCGCGTGCAGTAGAGATCCGTGGCGCGAACCGTGCGGAAGCAGTTGCCGCAGTTGGCCGCAAGCTGGTAGTTGCACTGCGGGCAGTAATGGAAATCCCCCTGCACGTGCGTGCCGCACGCGGGGCAGCGAAAGACCTGCGGCGGCCGCAGCAGAAAATAGAGCACCGCGCCGATGCCCGCCGGCATCACGAAGCAGATCAGCATCCAGAACCGCGTGCTCATGGCGCGCCGCGGCGCATCCTTGCTGATGTAGCCCACCATCAGGAAGTAGAGCGAAGCCACCACGCCCCACGAAAGATTGAAATAAATCCGCAGTCCCAGCGGCGGCGGCGCATGATGCCGCTGCTCGGGCGCAACAATCCAGAAATAGTACTCCACCAGGACAAACGCCGCAGCGGCCGCAACAATCGACCATACGGGAATCATCCGTTCTTCTTCGTTCACGCTGATCTCTTGCGGATCGGCCATACACTGTCCCTCGTCATGGAGGGCCTTTCTTGAAGATTGCCGGAAACAGATCAACCCCTGCCGAATGGACGGAACAAGGCAATCAGAAGTTGCTTTTCTTAGGATTCTAGTCTTGATTTCGAAGGATTCCGGGGTATTGGAGAGATGGCTCTAATGATCCGGCCCGCAAACACCAAAGCTCGGGTGCCCCATCCATTCCGCGTCCTGTGCGGAATGGGTGGGAAAGCACGATCCCCATTCGAGCCGCCGCCGGTCAACTGATCCGGTCCGTACACACAAAAGCTCGGGTGCCCCATCCATTCCGCGTCTTGTGCGGAATGGGTGGGAAGGCACGATCCCCATTCGAGCCGCCGCCGGTCAACTGATCCGGTCCGTACACACAAAAGCTCGGGTGCCCCATCCATTCCGCGTCTTGTGCGGAATGGGTGGGAAAGCACGAACCTATTCGAGTCGCCGGCTAGCTCCGCAAACTCCGCCCGCTCACGGCTTTCTCCGCGCCCATCCACCCACAATCACCGCGGCCAGAATGGCCGGGCACAAAAGGCAGATCCAGAGGCTGGTCTGCGTGGCAATATCGGACAGGTGTTCGCCGCCGATCAGGTCGTCGGTCACGCGCCACACAAACGGCCCCAGCGCCAGCAAAATCAAGACCAGTGCCGCCAGGGCCAGCGCACGGCTGCGCTTGCGCCCGGCTTCCTGATCCTGCATCACTCCCAGCGAAGTCCGCACCACGCGGCGGGTCGCCTGGGCCACGGCGCAATCGCGAGTCGCGCGCTTGCCGGCAAGCGCAGCCAGCAGTTCGGCGCTCTCCGCGCCGCGCGCCTCCCGGTTCGCCGCGTTTTCAGCCCACCCCGCCGTCTTCACACAGCCTCCGAAAATCGCTCCCCAGCAGCCCCGAGCCGCGGCTTGATCGCCGCCAGCCCGCGATACAGCCGCGATTTCACCGTCGAAAGCGGCGCCTTCGTCACCTTGGCAATCTCTTCGAGCGACATCTCCTCGTGGAAGCGCAGAACCAGCACCTCGCGGTGCAATGTATCCAGCCCCAGCAGCGCCGCTGCAATCTTTTCGCGGTCTTCCAGCTTCGACACGTGGTCGAAAGGCGTCGGCCCGTCGGCGGCCACTTCAAAGGCCATCGCCCGGTCCTCGTCGCCAGCGCCGTCAATCAGGTCGTCCAGACTGCTCAATGTGCGCTTGCGCCGATAGTCGATCACCAGGTTGCGCGCAATCGTAAACAGCCAGGTCTCGAACCGCGCCTTACCGTTGAACTGCTCGCCCCGCACCAGCACCCGCATCCAGACTTCCTGAAAAAGGTCTTCGGCCGTCTCGCGGTTGCTGGTCAAATAAAGCAGGTAGCGCAGCAGCCGATGCTGGTAGCGCACAATCAGCTCGTCCAGCAGACCCGCCTTGCGCCGTTTCAGCCCCTCCGCAACGGCGAGGCTCTCCAACCGCGCCTGCTCGTCAACCGCAATCGAAGCCTTCGAGAAAAATGGCCGTATTCCTGCAATCGTCATCTCACTCTATTAGACGATAAAACCCGCCGCCAAGACTAGATGCCCTCGGTCACAGGCTGTCGATCGTCATCCCCCTGCCCATCTCCAACCCCATCCCCACCCCAAAAGTTGCGATCAGAACAGATTCAGCTTTTAGTTTTTAGCTTCTAGTTTTTTGGGCCTTTAGCGCCCTGTCTTTGAGATTCGCATCATCATTGCGCTGTCATCTTGAGCGGAGTTTGGCCGTTTTCTGGCCAAACGGAGTCGAAAGATCTGCGGTTGCTCTTTGCGACTTATGCCACGAACTTTGGAGACACCACACCAGCTCTTATCTACTCCCTACTGGCTACTCCCTATTCCCTGCCGTCTCAGTCCCTCAGTCCCTTAGTCCCTTAGTCCCTCGTTCCCTGTTTTCTCCATCGCTGCGGCAATAGCCTTCGCCGCCCGTCGCTCCCGCCCCTCGACCGTCTCGTAATAAAAAATCCCCAGCAAATGATTCCGTCGCTGGACCGGCGTCAACGCAAACCACGCCTCCCGCGCCCGCGGCTGCCGCTGAAAGATCGCCTTCAGCACCGGCGGAGGCTCCTCAAGTCCCTCCATCGCCTGCATCAGCCGCTCCGCCAATCGTGCCGCGCGCTTCAGCCGGCTCTCGGCGCTCTTCGGCTCCTCGACCCACTTCCCGGCCTCGCGCCGCATCGAGTCGCTCAGCCCATCGAACCACTTCCGCAGCACCCGATCGCTATTCAGTTCCCGCTTCAACTCCGCCGGCAACAGAATCTCGCGCTCCTCCAGATCCGGCTCGAGCCATATCCGCGCCTCGTCGCCCTTGCGCACACCCGCGCCCGCCTGCATCTTTTTGTTCACCAGCAGCACGTGCCCGCCTCCCTTGGCATCGGGAAACAGCGTTGTCCGGAACGCGAATCCCTCTATCTCGCCGTGCACGCGCCGCCCTTTGCGCACCGGCCACGTCTTCACCACGTCGAACGGCACGCGCACCACCGTCCACTTCAGCGCCGTCCCGTCCGCCTCCAGCACCGCCGTAAACTTTTTCCGCACCGCGCCAGCTCTCTTCTCTGCCATCTCCCCCCGCCTCGCAAACCCGCTAACTCGCAAACTTGCTAACTCGTGAACTAGCTAACTTGCGAACCTGCTAACTCGCAAACTCGCGAACGATTGATCCGGCCCATCAATACCAACGCTTGGGTGCCCCATCCATTCCGCGTTTTGTGCGGAATGGGTGGGATAGCACAAAACTATTTGAGAGCCGGATCAATTGCGAACTAGCAAACCCGCTAACTTACGAAGTCGCTAACTAGCTAACTCGCCGCCTTCTGTCCATCTCCGTCCCCACCCGCCGGCACCGCCCCATAAAACGAATCGAACAGTTGCCGAGCGTAGACAAATCCCTGCACCTTCACGCTCTCCTCGGAAACAGACCAGACGACGCCAATCAAATAAAGCAGATTCGCCGCCAGAACCACGGCCGCAGGCCCCGGCAGCATCGCCCAGATGTGCCGATGCTGCCATTGGTAGACACCCCAGATCACTCCCACCTGCACCGCCAGCGCCAGCCCATTCGACCACAGCGCAAAGCTCTTCAGCGCAAAAAAATTCCGCTGGAACCCGTAAGAAATCTCCTCCTCGAAAACCAGTTTGCTGGCGCGCGAGTTCTCCCGCATCCACGCCACCAGCGGCTCATAGAGTTCATCTAGATTGTCCGCCCTTTCACCCGCGTGGCTTCCGGCCTCATGCACTACCTTTTCGTCCTCGCTCTTCGATGGAATCGCGGGCGCCTTGCGCGCCGCCAGCAACTTCTTGAACTCATCCGCGTGCGGCGCTTCGCTCAGCAGATGCCGCACCCTGTCGTCCACGCGCAACTTCTTTGCGTCCTCGTAACCCAGTGCCACGCGCAGCATGGTTGTCGTCGGCTTGCCGCCCCACTTCCTGAAGTATTCCATCTCGCTTTTGTCGCCCTCCGCGCGCGCCATGTGCGAGATCCAGCGCACCACTCCGAAGACGCACATCAGCATCAGGATCAGCGGCACAAGCTCCTGCAGACTGCTGAACCACACCATCAACAAAATCGCCACCGGAAACACGCACAGAAACGCCGGCGCAATCCGCGCCTCCCGCGTGTAGCGATCCCCCAGCAGCGACTCCAACGTCAACATATCCCCGCTCGCATCCGCCACTCCACACACCTCCCGATTCTTCAGCCGTTAATCCTCACAGCATACTCTGCGGCATTCAGAGCATACTCTGCGGCATTCAGACTGCGACAAAATCCTCAATCCCGTAGTGGGTCAGTTTGAAACCGTCGTGAAAGGGCACGACCGGGGAACCCACGCAGTGCGTGGGTCGCGTGCCGCAAAAGTCTGAAAGTATAGGTGGGCTTTACAGGCTGCGGAAAAACTCCAGCCGCGCGCCTAAACGTGAAAGGGCACGACTTTTAGCCTGCCCTGAGCGAAGTCGAAGGGTGCCGCAATTGCTGCAAAATGTGTGCCGGGCTTTAGCCCCTGCGGTGCTTTTTTCTGGGATTTGCATTTGGTTCTCCCTTTTTCCGCAGCCTGTTTAGCCCCTGATGGAAGGTTTTATTCGAATTGACCCACTACCCTCAATCCAAATCCGCACTGTCCAATGCTATCGTTTTGATATGCAGCAAATCGAGCGTGGGGAGGCATCGGTTCCCTCCCCTGTCAGCGAAGCTCTGCCCCATTCCGGCAGCCAGCCCGGCAGCCGGAACCTCGTCCCCGGTGACCGGAATCTTGGCGTCGATTCGATGAGACTGATCGCCATCTTCGCCGTAATCTGCTGCCATGCAGAACCCTTTAGCCCCCTCCGTTTTGCTGGCGATTCGCCGGTATTCCAGCATCTATACCAGGGCATCTCGCTGGCTACGCGCTTTGCGGTGCCGTACTTTTTTTGTGTCTCCGGATATTTTTGGGGACGGAGAATTCACCGCGGAACAAGCCCAGACGCCGCAACCCTCGCCAGATTCAAGCGTTTCGGCCTGGTTTTTTACTTTTGGTCGGTCTTTTATGTGCTGCAGAATCACCTCGTGAATCTTCTCCGCGCCCACTTGCCGATTCCAAACAAAAGCGCGGCGGTGATTCCATTCTCTGTACTATGGGATCCGCGGCAACTCATCTCTCCCGGCGCGGCAACGCATTTATGGTTTCTTCCGGCACTCCTGTTGACGGTCGTCTTCTGCTGGATTTTTGTGCGCTTCAAGCAAAACAAGCTCCTGTTGGCCGCGTCGATTGGCCTTTTTGTCGTCGGCGTCCTCGCTCGAGCCTATTCCCATACCGCCATTGGTTTTTCTATTGATCTTGCCGGCCACCACATTGACACCCGCGACGGCCCTTGCTTTGCCGCGATCTTCTTCGCTACCGGATATCTGCTCTCCGCGCGCAAGCCCCGCCGTCAATGGATCTACTGGGGAACCATCCTGCTGGTCGCTGGATTTCTGGGCCACGTAACAGAACTCAGGCTCATTCACACCTTCTTTCACGCGCCCGAGTTGCCAATTCCGCAGCAGGATTTTGTCTTCTCAACTTACGCCATAGGACTCGGCA
>CAVXOO010000222.1:0-3832 GCA_963762945.1 uncultured Acidobacteriaceae bacterium
CTATATTTCCAGCGCCGTTACTTCGTGAACCCGGAATCCGTAGCTGTGGAAGGTGTCTGCGTCACGGGTTCCCGGCCGGTCTGAGTGAACCCATGCAATTCTTGTCAGTTCCAATCACTGCAATTGCATCAACCAGACTGGATGGCGGGGCAGTTTCCGCCTCGGGCCGACAGGGGCTAAGGCGTTTTCCAGTGGGATCGCGACCCTCCTAAATATCCCATCCGAGGATTGCCGATTAATTCGCGGACTTTGCTAGCGTGGAATTCAGGGCTTGCCGAAGAGGTATTTCGGCGGGCCCTTTTCATTGAAGAGAGGCTTTTCCCATGCAATTGAGCGCGGACGGACTGGATATGATCAAGCGTTTCGAGGGTTTTCGCGGCCAGCCATACACCGACGTAGCCGGATTCTTAACGATCGGCTACGGTCATCGCATTGTCCCTCCCGAATCGTTCCCGCCCGAGTCGTTTCCGAACGGCATCGGCGAGTCCAGGGCGCGGCGATGCTGGCCAGGGACGTCGTGGCGGCCGAGCGCGCCGTCGCCCGGCTGGTCAAGGTGGAGTTGACCCAGGGTCAATTCGACGCCCTCGTCAACTTCTGCTTTAACCTTGGCGCGGGGCGGCTGGCCAGTTCCACTCTGCTCCGCTGCCTCAATGCCGGCCGCTACGATGCCGCCGCGGAACAACTGCTGCTTTGGGATCAGGCCGGCGGAAGAGTGAATCTGGGATTGAAGGCCCGCCGCGAAGCCGCGCTCCGCTTATGGAAGTCTGGAGCCCAGGCGTCTAAAACCGCCGCCTGAATTTTGTGTCTCTGCAACGCAAATTCCCGCCTTTGGACTCGGCTCTTCAACACCCTGCCGGCGAATTCCCATGGATAGGAGCAGGCGCCATGGATGGGGGTGCAGGCGGCCGGTTCCGGTGGCCAAACCCCGACGTCTTCTATCTCCAGTCCGCGGATCTCCGGGCCCTCATCCCTTTCCCTCTTGACGATGGGGCAGCGCAATGCGCATACTCGCCTTCATGTCCCCAGGCCGGCGGTGACGAATTGCCGCCGGTTGAAAGTAGGCCCTCATGGACCTGGTGGTTTTGCGTCTTCTTTTTGTCATTCTGCTGGCCACGGTTTGTTACTTCCTGCGCCCGTTCGGCATCCCGGCTGCATGGGAAGGCGCATTGATTGGAGCGGCGGCGGCTTGCGCGGTCATCGTCTTCGAGCTGCGCGTGCGCGCACTCACGTTGCGGCGGCTGATTGGCGCCGTTGTGGGCAGCATTCTGGGCATCTTCGGTGCGGCGCTCTTCTGTCTCGTGCTGCGTTCCGCGCCGCTGGCTGAGGCGAACTCGGCGGTGCTGCAGATTTTTGTCCTTCTTCTGATGACATACATTGGATTGCTGGTGGGCGCGAACAAAGGCGATCTGCTGAACCCGGCGGCGTTGGGAGCCGTGTTTTCCGGCGACAAGCCCTCACGCCGCAGCGCCAAGGTGCTGGATACGAGCGTGATCATCGACGGACGCATCGCCGACATCGCCGAAACGGGATTTGTCAACGGCATGCTGGTGGTGCCGGAGTTCGTGCTGCGCGAGCTGCAGGTGGTGGCCGATTCGACCGACGGTTCCAAGCGCCAGCGTGGCCGCCGCGGCCTGGATATGCTGCAGCGCATGCAATCGAGCGAAAAAGTTCAGGTGCAGATTGTGACGGACGATTTTCCCTCCATCCGCGAAGTGGACCTGAAGCTGATTGAACTGGCCAAGAAGTGGGAGGCCAAGGTGGTCACCAACGATTTCAACCTGAACAAGGTGGCCCACCTGCATCAGGTGGATGTGCTCAACATCAACGACCTGGCCAACGCTCTCAAGCCGGTGGTTCTGCCCGGCGAGCGCATGAACGTGCTGATTCTGAAAGAGGGCAAGGAGTATAACCAGGGCGTCGGCTACCTGGATGACGGCACCATGGTGGTCGTGGACCACGCGCGCAAGCTGATCGGCCGCTCGGTGCAGATTTCCGTCACCAGCGTGCTGCAAACCGCTAGTGGCAAAATGATTTTTGGCAAAATGGACGAGAACGGCAAGCAGGCTGAGGCATCATGAACGGCAAGGCGACAGTATTTGCAATTGCGAGCCACGGGCCGGGGGTTTGCACCTGTCCCAAGCGGGACTGCCCGCGGCACGGCAACTGCGAACTCTGCAGAAACTACCATCTGAATGCGCGGCGACCGCGGCCGCCTTTCTGCGAGCGCAAGCCGAGCTGGTTCAAGCGCTTGTTCGGGGCGGCGCGATGAAGTTGTTCGGCCGCTGAGACGGGTTTGCGCGCTAAGCGGACCGCAGGCGTTGCGCGAGCCGCAGCTTCGTCTCCGGCCAATCCGCTGCCACGATCGAATAGCGATAGGAATCTCTAGCTATAAAATCCGTCGCCATGCGGTGCGCCCGCAATACGCCTTCGAACTTTCCGCCGATGCGCTCGATGGCCGCCTGTGAGCGCCGGTTGCGCGCGTCGGTGTGCAGGCAGACGCGCAGCACCTGCCAAACCTCGAAGGCGTGCGTAAGCATCAGCAGCTTGGCCTCGGTGTTGGCGGCGGTGCGGATGGCGTCGCGCGTGAGCCAGGTGTAGCCGATCTCGCACACATCGGGATCTTTGCGGCCGTGGCGCAGGTGACCCTCGGGCCATGCCCAGGTTTCGATGTCGAAGAATCGCGTCGAGCCCAGAACCACGCCATCCACGATGCGGACCGTGGCGAAAGCAACGGCTTTGCTCGCTTCGCGTAAGGCGAGCGCGGTCTCAATGTAGCGGGCAACGGCATCGCGCCCGACCGGGACTGCGCTCCATTGGTAGAGCGCGGGGTCGCCGGCGGACGCGGCAACCAGGCCGTCGAGATGATTGATCGCGAGCGGTTCCAGGCGCACGTGCGCGCCGCTCAGCGTGGGAGATTTGAGGGCCATCTCTCCCAGTATGCGTTGCCAGATTGTCGAAGCGCAATGAACCGCGCGTGGAAGGCTCGAATCAACTGTGCAACGACACCCGCACGGCCGCCTGCGCTCGTTCTCTTCGCCTTGGTTCTACTTCATCTCTGAAAAGTCCGTGGGATGCATGAACACTTCATCGACGTGAAACACTCCATTCACCTGTTCGATCAAGGGCACGGCCGCAGTTCGGTAAGGCAGAAACTCCGGGTCGGCATGAAGTGCGTCCCAGTTCTTTTTCGCATCGGCTTCGCTGGGATGAGCGATCAGGTAGACAAATGTGTCCTTCCAGGCGGGAGAGTCGTCGCTCGGTACCCAATAGCCAATGACGTTGAGTCCGTGTTTGGCCTGCAATTTCGACAGACCTCTGAAGATAGATTCAAGCGCAGGTACCTTGCCCGGCTGCGTGTGATAGACCATCAGCTCGAAGACGCGATTGCTATCGGCCTTCGCCTCTTGCACATGGGCCAGGTGGGCTGTGATAAGCGATCCCAGAGCAAATGAAGCCACGGCCGTCGCGCAGAACTTCCATCCTTTGAGTTTCCAGTTCGATGACATGGCACCTCCAGTTGCACTCATTATGCCGGAGTTTGTCCTGGAAACTCGGAAAAATGGGCGGAAATCGGTTCTTGGCGGCGAGCGCCGCTAGAGCATGTCGGCAATGGGCTGATGGAGAACCACTTCGCTATCTATTCTATCGCAAAATGAGAGCATTAGCATTAAAGAAACGGATTGACGATCTCAACGCCATCGACAACGCGCCCGTGCTGCATATCTTCGGTCGGAAGCACACTGCAGCCGGCTTGTTTCGCACAGCGAAGAATGAGGGAATCCCAAAGAAGATAGAATCCTGTAAAGCCGATGCAAGTCGATGGCTGCGAGAA
>CAVXOO010000223.1:0-3261 GCA_963762945.1 uncultured Acidobacteriaceae bacterium
GCGGGGTCCTCGTCGGTGGCGTGGCGGCCGGTGAGAAATCCGTCGTTGGCATAGAACGTGGTGTCGAGAAGATCCTGGCGGTAGAGTTCCTGAAAGATCAGTACGTTCACCAGGTAAGCCGTGGCCTGCGGATCGCCAGGATGGGCGGCGTGAAACTGCTCGAAGCGCGCCACCGCGGCAGGATAATCGAGGTTGTAAAAGCGCTCATACGCCGCGCGCACCTGGGGATCGTAGTTCATGGGGTTGGTGTGCACCGCCGCGCCGAGCGCGGAAAAGCAGCACGCAAATCCCACGATTGCAATTGCCCAAATCCGCACTGCAAGCGCTGCCGGCTTCACTTCGCTCACCTCTCCACTATGGTACCGGCTTGGGCGTCTCAAGGATTCGATTCCGAGGCGGTGGCGCTATTTTGCGTGGGCTGGTACTCTCCCGGCATCTTTTCCACATCCGGAAAAAGCGCGATTTCAAGGCTGGCGCGGCAGCGATGGCCTGATGGTGGACCTGATTTCTGTTGCTCACAAATACTTTGGGCCACGGGGATGGCACAATCCCGCGGCCCAGGTATTGTTGCGATCCCGATGCGCTACTCGGCGAGCTTCATGACGGCAATCTCCGATGTGCGGTGCGCGGCGCGCTCCAGATTGTGCGCCATCTCCTGCGTGGCCAGATGCTGCTCCTCGGCCGCGGCGGCCATCTGGTTCGATAGCCCGGAAAGATCCTCGGTCTGCGCGGCAATGGTATCGATGGCGGAGATGGCCGTGGTAACGTCGGCGCCGATGGCCGTGACCTTGGCCTGAATTTCCGACGTAGCCGCGGCGGTTTGCTCGGCGAGCTTGCGCACCTCACTTGCGACAACCGCGAAACCCTTGCCGTGGGCGCCCGCCCGCGCGGCCTCGATATTCGCGTTCAGCGCTAGCACACTGGTTTGCGTGGCGATGGAGGCGATCAGATCCGCCACTTTGGCCACGCCGCTGCTTGATGTCTGCAGGCTCAAAATCGAGGTCTTGCTTTCCGCTGTTGCCTGGCGCGACTTTTCCGACGCGCTGGCAAGCTCGGCTGCATTCTTTGCAATCTCGGCGATACTGGCTTCTATTTCATGCGTGGCCGTAGCCACCATCTGCAAATTGCCGTTCAAATGCTCGATATCCGCGCGCTGCGTGTCCTGCGCTTTTTTGAGCGCTTCAATCGTCTGCTGGGTACTGATGCCCCAAAGCACAGCGGCGCCGATGAACTCGTCGCGATCGTTCACCATCGGCTCGATGTTCAGGTCCAGTTTGATGGGCCCCAGATCGATGACAGCCTTGTGCGGAAGTTGATGCCTTCCGGCGTGTTCCTTGGCGCCCAGGATCTTGTCGATCCTTGCCGGATTCTTGTGCATCAGGTGGATCGACTTGCCGATGAGCTGGTCCACCGGAAGCGGCAGATGCTGCTGAAGCGTAAGCAGCGTCTTGCGCGACGATTTGTTGATGTAGCGCAGAATCAGATCGCGATCGCAGAACATTGCATTGGCCGGCAGCGCGTCTAGCGCACTCTTAAAACTGCCATCGATCTCGATATCCGGAGTTGTTTCGTCTGCACCCAGTTGGTCCAGCACAGCTGTTGACGGAGTCTCATCGCGACGCCCAAAGACGCCTCCGAACAAACCATGAGCCATGACCGCTTCTCCTTGTCGGTACAGTTCAAGTTTCGGACAAATAAGGCCCGGCGAATACGTCCGGGACGCAGTGGATCATGGGCGATTCCGCAAATGAACTCGCTGGTTTCACTTTGGGAGACATGCGAAGGCGAAGCAGTACTTTCACCTCATCCCGCTCAAGCCGCAAGAACGAAGACCGGACGTCTGGCATCCCCTGCTGCGGCCAAGCGCGGCTCCTCCCGGCCTTCCGAATCAGGACCCGGAGGACCAAGAGACTGTCCGGGCGTCGAAGCGCATTTGCGCACTTTGCCTGTCCGGGCCACAATGGTTGGCAATGAAATGGACGTCTCAATTGCGCACTGAAACGCTCAAGCGCACTTTGGCCGGGCTGGACTCCGTGGCCGAACGCCGCGGCCGGACGCCGGCCCTGCCCGCTCACCTGCTCACCGGGATCGAGGGCGAAGAGGCTGCCTGCTTTTACCTGCTTCGCCAGGGCTATATTGTCGTGGCGCGGCGTTGGTCGTCAGGCCACCATGCCGGCGACCTCGACCTGGTGGCCTGGCAGGGGTCCCTGCTTTGCTTTTTCGAGGTCAAGACCCGCACGGCCCACGACATGACTCCCGCAGAAACCTCGGTCGATATGCGTAAGCGCAATCTGCTCAGGAAACTGGCGCGGCAATATATGCGGCAGTTGCCGGGCGACTCTCGTCCACAAGCGCGTTTCGACGTGATCAGCGTGTATCTGGAACCTGGTAAAGCAGCCGAGTTCAAGCATTTTGAAGCCGCCTTTGGCTGGAGCGAGGCGCGCGGCCGGGATCGGAGCGATTGAGTGTGCTAGCCGAGGTCCGAGAATCCTGATCTTGGGCACGAGTAAATGCCTTATTTTTAATGATATGAATGAAGCACATTGCCTACCATCATGAGATATGGCATGATATATGCCACGAGGGGTCAGATGGCACAGGTTGAGAAGGCGCGCGTTTTCATGAGCGGGCGAAGCCAGGCCGTCCGCATTCCAGCCGAGTACCGCTTCACGTCGAAGGAAGTCTACATCCGCCGCGATGCGCAAAGCGGCGACGTGATTCTGTCGCAAGCGCCGGACGGTTGGAACGACGTGTATGCCGCCCTGGACAAGGCCGGGTTTCCGGAGGATTTCCTCGCCGACCGCAAGCAGGGCCTCCCGCAAAAGCGCGACGAGTTATGAGCCGGCTTTACATGCTGGACACCAACACCGTCAGCTACATTCTCAAAGGCAAATCTCCCGTGGCTCGAGCGCGGCTTGCGTCATTAGGGACCGATGAAGTGGCCTGCATTTCCATCGTGACGGAATTTGAGTTGGAATTTGGCCTGGCCAAAAACCCAAATGCGCAGAATCTGCGCCGCGCAGTTGAATGGTTCCTCGCCCGCATCCAGGTTCTGCCTCTGGGGTCGGCGGAGGCCCGCGCTTACGGGCAACTACGCGCGCAACAGGAAGCTGCGGGACGGCCCTTGGAGAGCATGGACATGCTGATCGCCGCGCACGCCATCGCCGTCGGCGCAATCCTCGTTACCGCGGACACCGTCTTCGATTCCGTCGCCGGGCTTGCCGGGAGAGAGAATTGGGCGACGGATTTTGTTAGGTGAGG